>NZ_RAWP01000189.1:0-8861 GCF_003668935.1 Corallococcus sp. AB032C
GGAGAGGGCGGGCGCCCAACGCGTGGCGGTGCACGCGAGAACGGGCAGGGTGCTTCAGAGGCCGTGCGTCCGGGGCGTGCGGTGACTCGCGAAGAGGGGCACGACCTTCCGGAGATTGTCCGGCCGTCGCGCGGTGGCGCGCGCGAAGAGGGGCAGGACCTTCCGGAGATCGTCCGTCCTTCACGCGGTGGTGCTCGTGATGAAGGCCAGGGCCTTCCTGAGAACGCGCGCTCAGGCCGTGGTGGCTCGCGCGAAGAGGGCCAGGACCTTCCGGAGATCGTCCGTCCTTCACGCGGTGGTGCTCGCGATGAAGGCCAGGGCCTCCCGGAGATCGCGCGCCCTCCC
The DNA here is from genome assembly GCF_003668935.1 of Corallococcus sp. AB032C. Lineage (NCBI taxonomy): Bacteria > Pseudomonadati > Myxococcota > Myxococcia > Myxococcales > Myxococcaceae > Corallococcus > Corallococcus sp. AB032C. The sequence continues at coordinate 346 of NZ_RAWP01000189.1, forward strand.
CGGGGAGCGGGCGCCGCTCGTGGCGGTGTTCGCGAAGAGGGACAGGGCCTGCCAGAAATCGCCCGCCTGGGCCGTGACGGCGCGAAGCAGGAGGAGAGCTTCGAGCTGCCGGAGATCATCCGCGCGGGCCATGGCGCCGAACTGGACGGAAGTTCCTCCGCGCCTCCGCGCAAGGCCAGCCGGCCGGAGCCGATGATCTTCGCGCCGCTCCCCTCCGCGCAGGCCGCGAACCAGTCCGAAGCGACGCCCGAGCTGCGCACGATGTTCGCCACCCACTCCGCGCTGCTCGCGGAGCGCCTCAAGGGTGAGCTCCAGCACAAGATCTACGGTCGCTCCCCGCACCGCATCCTCCGCGTGGACGAACCCGAGGGCCCCAGCACCGCGGGCGGCAAGCAGGCCCGTCAGGCCATCTCGCTCGTGGACCGCAAGGGGACCGCCCCCGCGCTCGTCGCGGGCTGGGTGGACGTGGCCAAGGGACAGGCCTCGCTGCGCAACCATGAGGCCGTGGCCAGGCGCTACGAGTTCCAGCACGGCACGCCGCTGGAGCTGGCCCCGGAGGAATACGAGAAGTTCCTCACCGACGTGGACGAAGTGCTGCGCACCGCCGCCATCCAGGTCCGCATCCTCGTGCCGGACGAATCCGCGCCCACTCGCGCCACCGTCGGGCAGCAGTCACCGCGCGCCACCGGCATCGCCGTGCGCTGGGTGCTGCTGCTCGTCATCGTGGCCTTCCTGCTGGGGCTCGGCGCGGGCGCCAAGCTGCTCCACGGCGGCTGAAGGCCCACCACTGTCCAGTGAACGAAGGGGCGCTGCGCACCGGTGCGATGGCCCGGCCGCCTCGCCCCTTCCACCTTGGTGTCTCCCCATCCGGCCGGAGGCACCCATGGCGTCATCCCCTCGCCGTCCGAAGTCCCACCTGCGCAAGCTGCTGGGCGGCTGTGTCGTGTCCGTCGCCCGGGCCTTCGCCCCCACCTCCGTGCTCGCGGACGGCCCTCCCGTGATGGATGTCCGGCCGCGTTACGGACGCGTTCCAGGCCCGGGCCGTGACTCTCAAACACTCGGAATCCGAGGCTCGGATCCGCGACTCACTGGATGACGCGGGAGTGACAGCGGGGCGGGGTGCCCCATGGTACGGTGCTCGCGTCATTTTTCAGGGGGGACAGCCACGAGTGCCCGCCCTGGAACTTCGTGAGCCCCATCATGCGCAGACTCTCTCTGCTGGCCCTCTGCCTCGTCGTCGCCACCGCGTGTTCCTGCGGCGACAAGGACTCGAAGGGCGGCCCCCCGGAGACCGGCACCGCGCCGACTCCGTCCTCGAAGTCCCCTGGCCTCGCCGTCGAGCCGCTGCCCGAGCCTCCCGCGCTGAAGATCGACGCGGAGGACGCCGCGTCGCAGGGCCCGCTCTCCATCGCGGCCGCGCGGCCGACGGGCCAGGTCTACGGCAGCGCCCGGCCGACCATCACCTTCACCAAGCCGATGATCGCCCTGGGCTCGGTCGCCGCGGAGCGGGGCCTGGCGGCCCCCGCGACCATCGCCCCCGCGCTGGAAGGTGAGTGGCGCTGGCTGGGCTCCGCGAGCGTGGAGTTCGTGCCGAGCGCGCCCGCGAAGATGGGGACGCAGTACACGGTGACGGTGCCCGCGGGCCTCAAGGCCATGGACGGCACCGCGCTGGCGCAGCCGTACACGTTCCAGTTCGAGACGCAGCGCCCCTCGCTCCAGACCGCGCAGCCGGAGTCGGAGTTCCGCTGGGTGCAGCCGGAGCAGGTCTTCACGCTGACCTTCAACCAGGCCGTGAAGGACCTGGCGCAGCACGCGCGCCTGGAGCCCGCGACCGGCGCGCCGGTGCCGCTCACGCTGGTGAAGACGACGCCTCTCGCGGACGTGAAGGAAGTGCAGGTGGGCAGCGGCCCGGCGCGCAAGTCGCAGGACCGCCGCGTGAAGTACGAGCTGAAGCCCGCGCAGAAGCTGCCCTCGGGGACGCAGTTCACCCTGGTGGTGGACGGTGCGCTGACGGGCACGGATGGCCCGCTGCCCATGGGCGAGGCGGTGCGCTACGCCTACGCCACCTACGGCGCGCTCAAGGTGGAGTCCGCGGGCGCGTGCGTGTTCACCTGGGGCGAGGAGCAGTGCTCCTACGGCCCGCTCATCCTCTTCACGTCGAACGAGCTGGATGTGGCCTCGCTCAAGGGCAAGGTGACGCTGGAGCCGAAGGCGGAGATCGACTGGGAGCGCGTGCAGACGCAGATGCCGTGGTCGGGCGGGGAGCTGAAGAACCCCTACGTGTCGCTGCCCGGCCGCTACCGCCCCGGCACCACGTACAAGATCAAGGTCGCGGAAGGGTACAAGGACCTCTTCGGCCAGACGGGCCCGGCCTTCCAGGGCCAGGTGAAGCTGTCGGACGTGGAGCCGTCCTTCGACTCCGGCTCGCGCGAGGCGCTGGTGGAGGCGTCCGGTGACGGCTCCATCCCGCTGGTGACGACCAACGTCCCGGAGGTGCAGGCGGAGGTGTGGGCGCTGTCTCCCTCGCAGCTCGCGCAGCTCATCGACACCAGCGAGTGGCCGTCCTCGGAGCCCTACCGGACGACGGTGGACACGAAGTCCGCGCGCAACCTGGAGCGCACCTCGCCGCTCGACCTGCGCCCGGCGTTCAACGGGGCGAAGACGGGTCTGTTCCTCGCGCGGCTCGATGCACCGTCGCTCAAGCAGAAGTACCCGCGCCGGGTCATCGGGCAGGTGACGGACCTGGCGGTGCACGCGAAGCTGGGCGCCGCCTCCGGCGTGGTGTGGGTGACGTCGCTGGCGACGGGCGCTCCGGTGCCGGACGCGCAGCTCACGCTCTGGGACAAGAAGGGCACGGAGCACTGGACGGGGACGACGGACGCCAGCGGCCTCGCGAAGGTGCCGGGCCTGTCGGAGCTGCTCAAGCCCAAGGACGAGAACGCCTGGGACACGCCCTGGGCCATGGTGTCCGCGGTGAAGGACACGGACATCGGCGTGACGCTGTCCACGTGGGAGGGCGGCATGTCGCCCGGCGCGTTCTCGCTGCAGAGCGCGTGGGAGGGCCGCGTCCCGGACAGCCTGGGCTTCGTGTTCGCCGACCGCGGCATCTACCGCCCCGGTGATGACGTGATGCTCAAGGGCGTGGCGCGCTACCGCCGCCTGGGCGTGCTCAAGTCGCCGCCCGCGAACGCGAAGGCGCAGGTGACGGTGACCAGCTCGCGCGGCGAGAAGGTCTTCCAGACGGAGGCTACCGTCACGAAGTACGGCACCTTCCGCGCGGACCTCAAGCTGGGCAAGGACATGCCGCTCGGCTACTACGACGTGGCCGCGAAGCTGAAGGTCGGCGGCGAGACGCTGAGCTACGGCGGCACCTTCCGCGTGGAGGAGTACCGCGCGCCGCAGTTCCGCGTGGACGTGGCGGTGCCGAAGAAGGACGTCGCGGCCGGCGAGCCGCTCACCGCCCGCGTGGACGCGCGCTACCTGTTCGGCGGCGCCATGGGCGACGCGCAGGTGCGCTGGAGCGTGCAGCGGGTGAGCTCCTTCTTCACGCCCCCGGGCAATGAAGCCTTCACCTTCGGGGTGAACACCTGGTGGTGGGACGACGACCAGCCGGAGCACAGCAGCGAATCATTCGGCTCCGGTGATGGCCGCACGGACGCGCAGGGCCAGCTGGCGCTGGCGGTCGGCTCCGCGGACGCGCCCGGTGGCAAGACGTGGGAGTACACGCTGGAGGCGGAGGTGGAGGACGTCAACCGCCAGCGCGTCGCCAACCGCAACCTCATCATCGTGCACCCCGCGGACGTCTACGCGGGCCTGCGCACGCTCTCCACCGGCTTCGCGGAGGCCGGCAAGGAAGTGGCCCTGGAGCTGGTCGCCGTATCGCCCGAGGGCAAGCGCCAGGACGGCGTCGCGGTGGACGTGAACATCAAGCGCCGCGAGTGGAAGTCCATCCGCAAGAAGGGCGACGGCGGGCAGTGGTTCACCGTCACGGAGCCGGTGGAGACGGAGGCGGCGAAGTGCTCGGTGAAGAGCGCGGCGACCCCGCAGCCGTGCAAGTTCACCCCGGCCGAGCCCGGCCTCTACGTGATGGAGGCGGTGGCCACGGACGCGAAGGGCCGCAAGGCGACGACGCGCGACTCGCTCTACGTCACCGGCTCCGGCTGGGTGTCCTGGCAGCGCAACGACACGGACCGCATCGACCTGGTGGCGGACAAGCAGCTGTACGACGTGGGCGACACCGCGAAGATTCTCGTGAAGAGCCCGTATCCGCAGGCGGACGCCATCCTCACGGTGGAGCGCGAGGGCGTGCTCAGCGTGCGCCGCGTGAAGCTCAAGGGCAGCGCCACCGCGCTGGACGTGCCGCTGGGTGAAGGCGCCATCCCCAACGTCTTCGTGGGTGTGGTGCTGGTGCGCGGCCGCGTGGAGGCGGCCAAGGGCATCGAGTCCGGCGACGACCCGGGCCGCCCCGCGGTGCGCGTGGGCTACACGCAGCTGAAGGTGGAGAAGAAGGCCAAGCGCCTGTCGGTGGCGCTGACGCCGGACGCGCCGGAGAAGCGCCCGCGCGACAAGGTGACGGTGGACGTCGCGGTGAAGGACTCGACGGGCAAGGGCACGAAGTCCGAAGTCACGCTCTGGGCCGTGGACGAGGGCGTGCTGCGGCTGACGGGCTACAAGGCGCCGGATCCGCTGGACGCGATGTTCCAGGAGCGCGGCCTGTCGGTGCGCATCGGCGAGCCGCTCATCCACCTGGTGCTGCGCAAGCTGTACGGCGAGAAGGGCTCGCGGCCGGGCGGCTCCGGCGGCTCCGACACGACGGGCTCCGGCATCCGGTCCAACTTCAAGACGACGGCGGTGTTCCAGTCGGTGGAGACGGACGACCAGGGCCAGGCGAAGGTGGAGTTCACGTTGCCGGACAACCTGACCACCTTCCGCATCATGGCGGTGGCCGTGACGGACGCGGACCGCTTCGGCGTGGGTGAGAGCAAGGTGCAGGTGGCCAAGCCGCTGCTGGCGCTGCCGGCGCTGCCCCGGCTGGTGCGCGTGGGTGACAAGGCGGAGGCGGGCGTGGTCATCCACACCACCAACCCGGCCATCAAGGAGGCCAAGGTCACCGCGCAGCTCACGGGCGTGCGCGTGGAGGGGCCCTCGGAGAAGACGGTGCAGCTGGACGGCAAGGCCCGCGAGGTGCGCTTCACCTTCGTGGCCGAGCAGCCTGGCACCGCGGTGCTGCGCTTCGCCGTCGCCGGTGGCGGTGAGACGGACGCGGTGGAGCAGAAGATCCCCGTGCAGCTGCCCGTGGGCATGGAGGCGGTGGCGGTCTACGGCGATACCACCAACGAGCGCGTGGAAGGGCTCAAGCCGCCCGGCGGCGTGCGTCCGGGCATGGGCGGCCTCTCGCTGACGATGTCCTCCACGGTGATGGGCGGGTTCGACGAGTCGATGAACCAGCTGGTGGACTACCCCTACGGCTGCCTGGAGCAGATGTCGTCGCGGCTGGTGCCGTTCGTCGCGCTGCGCGAGCTGTCCGGCAAGTTCGGCGTGGCGTGGACTGGCGGCTCGGATGAACAGAAGCAGGCGTTCGTGCGCGGCTTCCTCAGCGAGGACGCGCTGAAGACGCAGGGCACGTTGGATCCGGACACGGTGGTGACGGCGACGGTGCGCAAGATCCAGGCGCTCCAGAACCACGATGGTGGCTTCCGCTTCTGGGCCTCCAGCGAGTGCTCGTCGCCGTATGCGTCCGCGTACGCGACGTTGGCGTTGGCGCGCGCGAAGGAGGTGGGCTACCCGGTGGAAGCGGCCGTGCTCGACAAGGCGAAGAAGTACCTGGCGGACAAGGTGGCCGCGGGCGTGTGCACGCAGTGCGCGTATGGCTGCGAAGCGCCGGGCCTGGAGACGCGGGTCTTCGCGCTCTACACGCTGTCTCGCATGGGGGCGCCGCGGCCGTCGTACTACAACGAGCTGTTCGAGCAGCGGCAGAAGCTGCCGCTCTTCGCGCAGGCGATGCTGACGGACGCCATCTTCGTGGGGAAGGGCAACCGCGCGCAGGGCCAGAAGCTGCTCCAGGAGCTGCTCAACAAGGCCCAGGAGTCCGCGGCGGGCGTGCACTTCCAGGAGACGGACGCGAAGACGTACGCGCCGCTCTGGTCCTCCGACACGCGCACCACGGCGCTGGTGCTCCAGACGCTGGTGGACGTGCAGCCGGACCACCCCTACGTGTCGAAGATGGGGCGCTACCTGGCGTCCGCGCGCGAGGGTGATGGGCGCTTCCGCAACACGCAGGAGGCGGCCTTCACGCTGATGGCGCTGTCGGAGGTGGTGCGCCGCAAGGAGACGGCCGCGCCGTCCTTCGAGGCGGTGGTGAAGCTGGGCGGGCAGGTGATTGCCTCCGCCGACTTCAAGGGCCGCGACATGGGCGTGAAGACGGTGCAGGTGCCGGTGGAGAAGCTGGGCCCGGCGGACAAGGCGCAGCCGCTCACCTTCGGGGTGAACGGCACGGGCAACCTCTACTACGGGGCGCTGCTGCGCTACGCACCGGCGCAGCTGCCGGTGGACCCCATGGACCGGGGCATCATCGTCCAGCGCTGGTTCGAGCCGTACACGGGCGGCGGCCAGGCGAAGGCGGCGCGCGCGGGCGAGCTGGTGCGAGTGCGCGTGCGCGTGGCCACGCCCATGCGGCGCAACTTCGTGGCGGTGGACGTGCCGCTGCCCGCGGGCCTGGAGCCAGTGGACACGTCGCTGGCCAGCACGGCGCGGCTGCCAGGCCCCGCGGGCTCCGGTCAGGAGGAGGGCCCCGGCGAGGGCTACGAGTACGAGAGCGAAGAGGACCTGTCGGAGACGGACGAGTCCGAGAACGTCTGGGCGACTCGGTTCTGGTCGCCGTTCAACCACACGGAGATGCGGGATGACCGCGTGGTGTTCTTCGCCGACGAGCTGCCCCCTGGCGTGCACGTGGCGACCTTCGTCGCCCGGGCCACGACGCCGGGTGACTTCCTGCTCAAGCCCGCGCACGCGGAGGAGATGTACGCGCCGGAGGTGTTCGGCCGCTCCGAGGGTGGGCGCTTCCCGGTGCTGATGCCGGACGAGGTCGCTTCGAAGTGATGAAGCGCCTCACGCTTCGCGGGACGGTGCGCGCCGTGGCGGTACTGGCGGCGCTCCTGGTGGTGGGCTGCGCGGGCTTCATCGCGTGGCCCCTGCCGGGGACGTTGCTGTCCCGCGAGGCGCTGTCCTCGCTGGTGCTCACCGACCGCACGGGCCACGCCCTGCGCGAGGTGCTCTCCCGCGAGGACGGACGCAGTGTGGGCCTTCCGGAGGGACGCATCCCTCCGAAGGTGCGGCAGGCGTTCATCGCCGCGGAGGATCAACGCTTCACGTGGCATCCGGGCGTGGACGTGGTGGCGGTGGCCCGGGCGGCGCGAGACAACGTGTCCGCCGGGCGCATCGTGTCCGGCGCGTCCACGATTCCGCAGCAGCTGGCGCGCAGGCTGGTGCCTCGGGAGCGCTCGTGGTGGGGCAAGGCCGGCGAGGCGCTGTGGGCGCTGCGGCTGACGGCGCACCTGCCCAAGGAGCAGGTGCTGCTGGAGTACCTGGACCGCGTGCCGCTGGGGAACTCCACGTTCGGCGTGGAGGCGGCGGCGCGGCGGTACTTCGGGCGGCCGGCGGAGCGGCTGTCGGCGGGGCAGGCGGCGCTGCTCGCGGGGATGGCTCGGTCGCCCGCTCGGAGGGATCCGTACCGGCGGCCGGAGATGGCCATGGCCGGGATGCGCGATGTGCTGTCGCGCATGGTGGTGGAGGGCTTCCTGACGAAGGAGGAGGCGCGGCTGGCGGAGGAGACGCCGCTGGATCTGGTGCCTCCGGAGCGCGTGTTCGAGGTGCCGCACCTGACGACGGCGCTGCTCCAGCGGCTGCCGGAGCTGGGCCTGGACCGGGCGTCGCGCATCGAGACGACCATCGACCCTGCGCTCCAGGCGGCGGTGGAGAAGGCCATCACGGAGGAGCTGCGGGGCCTGGCGCACCGGCGCGTGGGCGAGGCGGCAGCCATCGTCATCGACAATGCTTCGGGCGAGGTGCTCGCGTACGTGGGGTCCTCGGACTTCCTGGACGAGGAGAAGGGCGGGCAGAACGACGGCGTGCGTTCGCTGCGGCAGCCGGGGTCGGCGCTCAAGCCGTTCGCGTACGGGCTGGCGCTGAGCAAGGGCTTCACGCCGTCGAGCGTGCTCGCGGACGTGGAGGTGCACCTGGCGACGCCGGGTGGCGCGTACGTGCCGAAGAACTACGACCGGCGCGCGCACGGCCCGGTGCGGCTGCGGGCTGCGCTGGCGTCCAGCTACAACATCCCGGCGGTGCGGGTGGCGGACGCGCTGGGGCCGGAGCAGGTGCTGCGCGTGCTGCGCGAGGCGGGCTTCCAGAGCCTCAAGGAGAGCGCGTCGCACTACGGCGTGGGCATCGTGCTGGGCAACGGGGACGTGACGCTGCGCGAGCTGGCGCGGGCATACCGGGGGCTCTGTCTCTTATACACA
>NZ_RAWP01000018.1:0-122176 GCF_003668935.1 Corallococcus sp. AB032C
GGGCGGCGGCGATCCGCTGGAGGAGCCAGGGCTGGGCCTGGTTCGCGCGCAGGAAGAAGTGATCCCCCTGCGTCACGTGCAGGTGGAACGCCCCCTGGGTGACCGCGCGCCAGGCCGCGGAGGCCTCGGCGGTGATGCGGTCATCGGCGTCGCCGTGCAGGACGGTGATGGGGAAGGCGAAGGGCGGCTCGGGCTGGTAGCGGTAGCCCTCCATGAGCTTCAGGTCCGCGAGCATCATGGGCAGCAGCGCCCGCGCGAAGTCGGCGTCCCGGCCCGCCATCACCCGCCCCTCGGCCGTGTTCATCGCGATGTCGAGCAGCGGCCCCAGGGGTTCGCGCGTGCCGGGATCCGGCACGCCCTGGAAGCCGGCTTCGCGGAAGCGCCGCTGGAGCCCTTCCAGGAAGGGACCGGGGCAGAGGAAGGGCGCGCTGGCGCCACCCACGAACAGGTGCTCGGGCTGGGGCCGCCCGTGGGCGCGCAGCCGGCTCGCGAGGAGGTACGCGAGCAGCGCGCCCAGGCTGTGCCCGTAGAAGGCGAAGGGCAGGTCGAGGTGGGGCGACAGCGCGGCCTCCAACCGTGGCAGCAGGTCGTCCAGGCGGTGGAGGGGCGGCTCGTGGATGCGGGTCTCGCGTCCCGGGAGCTGCACTGGCCACACCTCGATGTGCTCGGGCAGCCGCGCCCAGTCCAGGTAGAGCGATGCGCCGCCGCCGCCGTAGGGGAAGCAGAACAGGCGCACGCGCGGCCGGGGACGGCGCACCCCGTGGCTGAACCAGGCGTGGGACACCGCGGGCTCCGCCGGGGAGGGCGCGTCCGGCGCGGGCCGCGCGGGGGCGAGGTCCTGCGACAGGGCCTGGGCGAGGCTGTCGATGCTCGGGCCTTCGAGCAGCAGCTCCGCGGGCACCCGCAGCGACAGGGTCTCCTCGATGTCCCGGCGCAAGGAGAGCCCCATGATGGAGTCGAGGCCCAGGTCCCGCAGCGGGACCTGGCGCGTCAGCGCGTCCGGCTCCAACTGGAGGTGATGCGCGGCGCGTGCGGTCAGGAAGGCCACGACCTCCTCTCGCCGGGCGGACAGGTCCCTTCCGTCCAGGGCGCGGGCGCTCGCGGGCGGTGGGGACGGGGGAGCCTCCTGGAGGGCCTTTTCGAGCGCCTCCACCCGCTCGGCGCTCAGCAGCCGCAGCCGGTGTCCCCGGGCCTCGGCGATGAGCTGGTTCACTCCGTCCAGGAGCCGGAAGTGGCCGGTGACGTGCCCGTTCGCGTCGGGAGGCTCGGGGAAGGTGATGTGACACTGGAGCGTGTCGTCCGCCGGGGCGTGGTGGAGCTGGAAGGATTCCCAGCCCACCACCATGAACCTCATGCGCTCGTCCAGGTGGGCGGCGCCCGCCACGGCGAAGAGCTGCGCGCACGCGTCGAGGATGCCGGGGTGGAAGCCCAGGGCGTGCGAGGTCCGCTCCGCGCGGGGCTGCCGCCGGAAGCGGGCCACGGCCTCGCCGTCACGGAAGCTCACCGCGTCCACCCACTTCACGCTCTCCCCCAGGTCGAAGGACAGCTCGGCGAGCCGCCGGTAGAACGTGGCGCCGTCCCAGCGGGTGCCCTGCTCCAGGCGCGGGGGGACGTCCAGGGGCTCCCGCGTGGGCTCCGCGCGCTCCATCACCGCCTGGGCGTGAAGTGTCCACGGGCTCCGCTCGTTCACGCGGCCATGGAGCAGCAGCTTCGCGCGGTCCGCCTCCAGGGGCTCGACTCCCAGGCGCACTTCGCGCTCCTCGCCGGGCTCCACGTGCAGCGCGGCCAGGTAGCGCACGTCCCGCAGCGCGAACGACGTGAGGCCCAGGTGCTGGCGGATGGCGCGGGTCAGCAGCTCCTGCAAGTGGCCGACATGGGCGATGCCATGGTTGTCCGCCAGCTCCGGCAGGCGCGCGTGGCTGATCCGGTACGCGAACTCGCGCTCGCGGCGGGGCGAGTGCAGCGGTGTGCCGTCGAACACGTGCGAGGGGGACTTGTCCGCTCCGGTGGGGGCTGCCTCCACGGGCAGGTCCGGCAGCCAGTAGGGCTTGCGCTGGAACGGGTAGGTCGGCGGTGTGCGCTCCGGACGGGGCCTTGCCTCGGTGAAGGCGCGCCGTGCCGGGCCGAGCCCCCGCGTGTAGAGCTCCGCCACGCACTCCATCAGCGTCCGCCAGGGGGCGTGCTCCGACGTGGCGCGGAGCCAGGGGCGTCCCGTGTCTCCCAGCGCCACGATGATCCGGCGATCGGTGGACGCCAGGCCCGCGAGGGCCGCCTCCCAGTCCCCCGTCGCTTCGACGTGGGCCGCCCACGTGTCGGCGCGGGCCGCCTTCCGGGCATCGATGAGCGCGTCGGCCGTCGTGCGCAGCAGGCGCGAGCGGGGCTCGGCCAGCCGCCCCGGCTCCAGGGTGAAGCCGCCATGCCAACCCAGGTCGCGCAGGAGGCAGCGCAGCGCGTCCCGGAGGTCCATCACACCGGCCTCGCACGCCGCGACATGGAGGCCCCGTCCGTCGGCCAGCAGCGCGTCGGGTGGATAGCCCCAGTGCCCCAGCAGCTTGAGCAGGGCGAACCGGGCGCGGAAGGTGGTGACCTCCGGCGCCTCCATCACGCGGGGATCGCCGCCTGACAGCTCCTGGGCCACGGCGCCGCAGGCGTCGAAGGCCGCCGCGAAGACGGGCTCCACCGGGTAGAGCGCCGCCACGGTGGCGCGGAGGTCCCCCGCGTGGGGAATGGCGATCGCGAGCCGGGGAATGGCGGCCTGTTCGACGACGCCGTGGAGGAGGCCCTCGGCCCTCCCGCCCTCGGCGAGGGCCTGGAGGCCGGCGGCCAGCCCCGCGCCATCGGAGGCCACCACCGCGGCGCGGTGCTCCAGGTGGCTGCGTGAGGAGACGGCGGCGGTGCACGCCGCGCCCACGCCGTGCTCCGGCTCCCGCGACAGGTACTCCCGCCAGGAGCGCGCCAGGGCGCGCAGCGCGGCGTCGTCCCGGGCCGAGAGCGGCAGCAGGTGGACGGGCCGCGGAAGCGAAGCGATGGGGCCGGGCGGAGTGGGGGGCTCGGCCACGATGACGTGGACGTTCGTCCCGGAGAACCCGAACGCGCTCACGCCAGCGGTCCGTCCTTCCCCGTCCCACGGCAGGGTGTCCCACGCGAGCCGGGCGCGCATGCGGTCCAGGCGGATGTGGGGGTTGAGCTGGCGCAGGTGGGGCTGCTTCGGAATGGCCCGGTGCTGGAGGCAGAGCACGGTCTTGATGAGGCCCGCGATGCCCGCGGCGGCCTCCAGGTGCCCCAGGTTGGCCTTCAACGCGCCGACCGTGAAGGGCTCGGCGGCGGCCGGGCGCTGCCCATAGACGGAGCCCAGGGCCTGCATCTCGATGGGATCTCCCAGGGACGTGCCCGTGCCATGGGCCTCCACGTAGGAGATGCGCTCGGGCTCCAGCGCCGCGGACTCCAGGGCCTTGCGCAGGAGCGCCTGCTGGGCGAGCCCGTTGGGCACGGTCAGCCCGCTGCTCGCGCCGTCATGGTTGGCCGCCGAGCCCAGCAGCACGGCCAGCACGGGATCGCCGTCCCGCCGCGCGTCGGACAGGCGCTTGAGCACGAGCATCCCGCCACCCTCGGCGCGGCCGTAGCCGTCCGCCGAGGCGTCGAACGTCTTGCAACGTCCATCCGGCGCCAGGGCGCGCAAGCGGCACAGCGAGACGAACGTGTACGGCGACAGCATGAGGTTGACGCCGCCGGCCAGGGCCACGGTGGACTCGCCCCGGCGCAGGCTGTCGCACGCCAGGTGCACGGCCATGAGCGACGACGAGCACGCCGTGTCCACGGTGAGCGCGGGCCCCTGGAGCCCCAGCCGGTGGGCGATGCGGCCCGAGGCGATGTTGGCCGCCAGGCCCGTGGCGGCGTAGGCGCTGAACTGCCGCGCGGCGCGGGGGAGCAGTCCGTACTCGGCGCTGCCCATGCCCACGAAGACGCCCACGGGGCTGCCCGCGAGGCTGTCGGGCGCGAGCCCCGCGCGCTCGAGGGCTTCCCACGACACCTCCAGCAACAGGCGCTGCTGGGGGTCCATGTCCGCGGCTTCGCGCGGGGAGATGCCGAAGAGCCGCGCGTCGAAGAGCGCGGGCGCCTCCTTCAGGAAGCCCGCCTGTCGCACGTACACGCTTCCGGCGGTGTCGGGATCCGCGTGGAAGAAGGCCTCGGGGTCCCAGCGCTCCCGGGGCACGTCGACGATGGCGTCGCCGCCTTCCAGGAGGAACCGCCACAGGGCCTCGGGACTGTCGCACCCACCGGGGAACCGGCAGGCCATCCCGATGATGGCGATGGGCTCCCGGCCTTCCGGGTGCGATGCCGCGGGACGTGTCCCGGCCACCGGGGCGGGCGCGGGAGGCGCGGCGGCGGGGACGGGAGCGGGCTCGTGCGCCGTGGCCCCGGTCCGGATGCCGAAGCGCTGCGTGATCGTGTCGCGAGCGCCGTGGAACACCACGCGCTGGCAGCCCTCCTGGGCAAGCCCCGCCTCGAACACCGACAGCCCGAGCGCGGTGGGCAGCGGCGTGAGACCGCCGCGGCGCTCCATGAAGCGCAGCGTGCTGGCCTCCACCCGCATGCCGCCTTCGGCCCACAAGGGCCAGTTGAACGACACCGTGCGCCCGTGCCGTTCTCCGCGAGCCCTTCGTGCCTCGCGCTCCTCGGCGAAGGCGTCGAGGAAGGCGTTGGCGAAGGCGTAGTCGCCCTGGCCCACGTTCCCCGTGATGGCGGCCGTGGAGGAGAACAGGGCGAAGAAGTCCAGGGGCAGGTGACGGCTGGCCTCGTCCAGGTGGAGCGTGCCGTGCACCTTGGGGCCGAGCACCGCCGCCCACTGCTCCGGATCCTTGGCCGTGACGAGCGAGTCCCGCGTCACGCCCGCGGCGTGGATGATGCCGTGCAACGTCCCCAGTCGCTCGCACGCCTCGCGGACCCCGCGCGCGGCCGAGTCCCGGTCGCTGACGTCCGCGCGCAGGTAGATCACCTCCGCGCCCGCCGCGCGCAGCGCCTCCAGCCGGAGGCGGCGGACCTCGTCGAGCTCACCTCGTCCCGTCAGCGCGACGCGCGCCCGGACGGTGCGCACCAGGTGCTCGGCCAGCAGCAGGCCCAGTCCGCCCGCTCCACCGGTGATGAGGTAGGCCCCGCCCTGTCGCAGCGGTGACGGACGAGGCGTCCCGGGCGGCAGCTCCACCAGCTCGCGCACCTGCCGTCGGGCCGCCACGTACCGGGCCTCGACGTCGTCGTGCTCGCTGTTGGCCAGCGCCAGACGCGCCACGTCGGACGGCGCGCACGCCTCCGGCTCCAGGGCCAGGGTCTGGAAGCCAAGCCGCGGCGCTTCCAGTCCGAGCGCGCGACAGAATCCACCCAGGGCGGCGTGGGCGGGATGGCGCACCCCGTCCACCGTGGAGTGCACGTAGCCCAGGCGCATCGCGCCGTCGGCCGAGTGCGCGAGCATCCCCTTCGCGAGCCCCAGCAGGTGGGTGAACCCGAGGGTGGGATCCATCCCGAACGCCTCGTCGAGCGCCCCGAGATGGAAGACGTGGCTGGGCTGGAGTCCCCGAGCGTCCAGCCAGGCGAGGAGCTCCCGCGCCTGTCGCGCGTCGGCGGGGTCGAACTCGGGCTCCGCGCCGGTTCCAGCGAAGCGTTGACCCAGGCGCGCTCCCACCACCGGCACATCGAGTCCCCGTGAGTGCAGGCATTCGCGGAAGGCCCTGACGTGCGCCTCGCTTCCCCCCACGAGCAGGATGCCGCGAGGCGCGGATCCACGCGTCGCCGGGGAGGAGGCGTCACGCCATTCCTGACGGGCGAACACCCCTTCCGCCGGGACCTCGGCGCGGGGTTCGGCCGGTGCCTCGGTCCCGGTGGGGATCCGTTCGAGGAGGAAGTCCGCGAGGGACCTCAGCGTCGGGTGATCGAACGCGAGCGTCGGATGGAGGTCGAGCCCGAGCTCGCCCTCCAGTTGCTCCACGAGCTGGGTGGCCTGCACCGACTCCATCCCCAGGTCGAAGAAGCCTTCGTCCGGCGACGGCTGGGTGGAAGGGGCATAGGCCAGGACGCGGGCCACCACTTCGCCGAGCAGGTGGATCAGGAGCGCGTGCCGCTCGGCCTGGGGGGCGTCGCGCAGCTGCTCCCGCATCGTCAGGCGCTGTTGGGGCTCGGGCGAGGTCTCGATCCAATGGCGCTCCCCGGCGAACGGATAGGTGGGGAGCCGCAGCCTGCGCGGCGGATGAGCCCGGTGCAGGGCCCGCCAGGGCCAGGGCGTGCCCTCGGCCCAGGTGCGCGCGAGGGTGGCGTGCTCGCCCCGGGTGACGAGCGCCAGCAGCTCGGCTTCGGTGGGCGCGGCGCCCGCCACGTGCGATGGCGAGAGGCTGGCGGTGAAGAGGCCCTGGGCCTGGAGCGCCACCGGGTCCTCGGCGTGCGTCACATAGGAGCGCAGCCGTTCGCGGGCCGTGGCCAGGTCCGGGGCCACGAAGGCGAGCCGGGCGGACATCGCCTCCCGTCCCTCTTGCAGCGTGAACGCCAGCGCCTCGAACTCGCTCGTGCCCCAGTCCCGCCGGGCATCGAGGAGGTCGAGCAGCCGGCGCGCCTGGACGCGCAGCCGCTCGGAGGTGCGGGCGGACAGCACCAGGACGTGGGGCCGCGCGGGGAGCGGACTGCTCCGGGGGGCGGGCGCCTCCCAGGATTCGACGACGAGGTGCACGTTGACGCCGCCCGCGCCGAAGCTGCTGATGCCAGCGCGCAGGGGCTCTCCGGGCCGCGCCTGCCATGGCGCGGCCTCGCGCTGGACGTGGAAGGGCGTGCTCGCGAAGTCGATGTGCGGGTTGAGCTGTCCACCATGGATGAGGGTGGGCGCCAGCCGCCGGTGCTTCATCTGCAGGAGGACCTTGTGGAGCTGGGCGATGCCCGCGGCCGACTCCAGGTGTCCGATGCTGGCCTTGACCGAGCCGATGGCGCAGAAGCCCCGGTCCGGGGTGTGGCTCCGGAACGCGTCCGTCAGTCCGGTGACCTCGATGGGGTCGCCCAGGCTGGTGCCCGTCCCGTGCGCCTCCACGTAGCTGAGCGTCCGGGCGTCCACCCCGGCGCGTCGCAGGGCCGTGGAGATGACCTCCGTCTGCGCCACGGGGTTGGGCACCGTGTAGCCGTGGGTCTTCCCGTCGTGGTTGTGCGCGCTGCCCTTGATGACCGCGTGGATGGTGTCTCCATCGCGCAGGGCCATGGCCAGGGGCTTGAGCAGCACGGCCCCCACGCCCTCGCCGGGGACGTACCCATCGCCCCCCGCGGCGAAGCTGCGGCAGCGGCCGTCGCTCGACGCGAAGCGGTTGGCGCAGAGCATCACGTACTTGCTCGGGTGCAGCGACAGGTTCACGCCGCCCGCGATGGCCACCTCACACGCGCCGGAGCGCAGGCTCTCGCAGGCGAGGTGGATGGCGTTGAGCGACGACGAGCAGGCGGTGTCGATGGTGAGGCTCGGGCCGCTCAGGTTGAGCGCGTAGGAGACCCGGTTGGCGATGGAGAAGCTCTGGGTGCTGAACGGGATGCGGTTGCCCCGCGACCACTCCTGCGCTCCGAAGAGGGCGTATTCGTTGTAGGTGACGCCGACGAACACGCCCACCGGAGCGCGTTGATCTCCCGCGTCCGCCTTCGCCAGCCCCGCGCGGGTGTAGCCCGCGTCCTCCATGCAGGACCATGCGGTCTCCAGGAACAGGCGCTCCTGCGGGTCCATGAAGCGAGCGATCAGCGGCGAGATCTGGAAGAAGGTCGCGTCGAAGCGATCCACCCGCTTCAGGAATCCGCCCCACTTCGCGTAGAGGGACCCCGGCTCGCGGCGCGTGGCATCGAACAGGGGGCGGTAGTCCCAACGCTCCGTTGGGATCTCCTCGATGCAGTCCCGGCCCGTCTCCAGGTTGTGCCAGTACTGCTCCAGGTCCTCCGCCTGGGGATAACGGCCGCTCATCCCGATGATGGCGATGTCCCCGGTGGCGTCACCGTTCCCCGGTGCGGGCACGGCGGGTTGCGGCGGTGCCAGCGCGGCGGGGAGCGAGGCCGGGCGAGTGAGCCGCTGGACCCGCGCGCCGTGCTCCTGGCCCAGGTAGGCCGCCAGGTCCGCGAGGTTCTTGTACTTGAAGAACAGGGTGATCGGGAGCTTGCCGAAGGCTGCCTCCAGCTTCTGGTGGAGCTCGGCGATGAGGATGGAGTTCATCCCGTAGCTCTCGAAGTCGGCCGTGGGGCTCACGCTGGCTGGATCGAGCCGCGCCGTGGCCGCGAGCTCCCGGGTCAGGAAGTGGAGCACGTCGCGCCAGGGCTCGGTGGCCTCCACCGGCGCCTCCTCCGCGGTGGGCACTGGCGCCGTGCTCGCCACGGACAGCCGATCCGCCGGACTCGTGAGCAGCCAGTGCCTCGTCCGCGCGAAGGGAGTGCCCGGCAGGGACACGCGCCGCGGCGGGAGCGGATGGAGCCGCGAGAGATCCGACGTGGTCCCGCTCACCCAAAGGCGGGCGAGCCGGTCGAGTTCACCTCCGGAGATCAACGCGTCCAGGAAGGCCGCGCCCGCGGCACCGCCCAGGAGCGCTTCGTTCGCGCGTGCCCCACCCGCGTTGCCGGCGTGCACGTGCTCGGCGGATCCCTGTTGGAGCCAGCCGTCGAGCCGCGCGGCGAGTTCATCCAGATCGCGCACCACGATGGCCAGTCGCTCATCAAAGACCTCGCGTCCCACGGTGAGCGTGTAGGCCAGATCTTCCAGGCGCGGCGGCTCCGGAGCGCGCAGGGCCTCGCGCAGCCGCTCGGCGCTGGTCCGCAACAGGGCGGGGTCGCGAGCGGAGAGCACCACCAGCTGGGGCCGAGGGGAGGCCCCGGCCGGCCGGGGCGCCTGTCGGTATTCCTCCAGGACGACATGCGCGTTGGTGCCACCGAAGCCGAAGGAGCTCACGCCCGCGCGCCGGGGCCCTTCGAGTCCTTCCCTGTCGACCGGGGCGGGCCACGGGCGGGTGCGCGCGTTGACGTAGAACGGGCCGCCTTCCAGCCGCAGCTGTGGATTGGGCGTCTGGAAGTGGAGGCTGGCGGGGAGGGTGCGGTGGCGCAGCGCGAGCACCACCTTGAGGACCCCCGCGATGCCCGCGGCCGTCTCCAGGTGTCCGATGTTCGTCTTCACCGAGCCGAGCGCGCAGTGGGGCTGGGACGGGAGGGGCCGCTGCCAGCGCGCGGAGAGCCGCTCGAAGGCCATGCGCAGGCCGGCGATCTCGATGGGGTCCCCCAGCGAGGTGCCCGTCCCGTGCGCTTCGATGTAGCCCACGGTCGCCGGGTCCACCCGGGCATCCTCGTAGGCGGCCACGAGCAGTTCGGCCTGGGACTTGGGGTTGGGGGCCGTCAGCGCCTGGGCACGGCCGCCGTGGTTGATGGCCGTGCCACGGATGACCGCGTGAATGGTGTCCCCGTCGGCCTCGGCGCGCGACAGCGGCTTGAGCAGGAGGGTGCCCAGGCCCTCGCCCCGGACGTAGCCGTTGGCCGAGGCGTCGAACGTCTTGCAGCGTCCGTCCTCGCTCAGCATGCCCGCGCGGCTGAACGCGAAGTACAGGTGCGGACTGAGCAGCAGGTTGACGCCGCCGACGAGCGCCAGCGTGCACTGGCCCGAGCGCAGCGCCTGGACCGCGTGGTGGATGGCGACCAGCGAGCTGGAGCAGGCGGTCTCCACCGGAAGGCTGGGGCCATGCAGATCGAGCAGGAAGGAGAGCCGGTTGGGCAGCACCGAGTGCGCCTTGCCCGTGGCGGTGTGCGCGTCCGCGGCGATGCCGGAGTCCCTCAGCAGATCGTGGTAGTCGGTCGTGCCGATCCCCACGAACACCCCGGTCTGGCTGCCCGCGAGGGAGGAAGGCCGGTAGCCGGCGTCCTCCAGGGTGTTCCACGCCAGCTGGAGGAACAGGCGGTGCTGGGGGTCCATCAGCGCCGCCTCGCGGGGCGTGATGCGGAAGAAGGCCGCGTCGAAGTGCTCCACCCCGTCGACGAAGCTGCCCCACCTGACATGGGTGCGGTTCGGCTCCGTCAGCGGGTCGCCTTCGAACGCGCGCCAGTCCCACCGCGTGGGAGGAATCTCCTCGATGAGATCCCGGCCCTGCTCGAGGTTCCGCCAGAAGGTGTCCAGGTCGGGGGATTGGGCGAAGAGGCCGCCCATGCCGATGATCGCGATGGGCTCCGGCGAGTCGTGCACGCCGCCCGAGGGGGCGATGCGCGCCGGGGGCCGCGGCCCGGGCTGCTCTGGTGCGGAGGCCACCTCCGCCGGGGCCGGGGTGGCCGCTGGCGGCTGCGCATCCGGAAACCGTGCGCCCAGGGCCTCGCGCTGCGTGGCGAGCAGATGTCCGACGAGCGCGCCCAGCCGGTCGTGCTCGAAGAGCATCGCGGCCGTGAGGTCCACGCCCAGCTGCTCACGCAGCCGGTTGGCGAGCTGGGTCATGGAGATGGAGTCGAAGCCGAAGTCGCGCAGGTCCGTGTCCGGATCCACGTCCGCCACGTCCATCTTGAGGATCGACGCCGCGGTCTCCACGACCCGGGCCTGCACCCGTTCGCGCAGGTGTCCGTCCTGGGCCACGGCGCGGAGTTCGGGCCTCGTCGTGGGCGGCGGCGCGGGCGCGGGCGGCGGCTCGGGCGGGCAGGGCGTCGCCACCGGGGTGAGCGTCTGGCAGAGGGCGCGCACGGAGGCCTGTTCCGCCAGCCGGCGTGCGCTCAGCGTGCGGCCCAGGCGCTCACCCAGCCGGGCGCTCAGCACCGCGAGCGTGGTGGGATCGAAGCCGTGATCCTCGAGGCTCGCGTCCGGATCCACGTCCGCCCGGTCCACGCGGAGCACCTCCGCGATCGTCGAGAGGACCGCGTCCATGTCAGCGGGCACGGACACGGAGCCGGAGGGCGGTGGAGCTGGAGCGGCCTCGGAGGCCTGGATCACCGCGAAGGCCTTGTCGATCTCCGCGAGGTCGCCTTCCACGACGGCCATCACGGGCTCGGTGGCGTTCAACGCCCGCACGAAGAAGTCCAGCCCCGCCTGCGTGCTCAGCGGCTTCATGCCGAGCGTCCGCAGCAGGTGCTGTTCGACGTGCGCGTCCACGCGCATCCCACCCTCGCGCCACAGCGGCCAGGCGATGGAGAGCGAGCGTCCGTGGCGCTGGCCCTGGACGACCTGGGCCGCGCGCCTTCGCGCCAACTGGTCGAGGCAGCGGTTGGCGAACGCGTAGTCGCACTGCCCCACGTTGCCGATGACGCCCGCCAGCGAGGAGAACAGGACGAAGAAGTCGAGCGGCAACCGCCGCGTGGCGCGATCGAGGTGGATGGCGCCATCGACCTTGGGGCGGAGGACCTCCGTCACGTCCTCCGGGCGCTTCTGCGCGACCATGCCATCGCGCAACACGCCGGCGGAGTGGATGACGCCGTGGAGCGCGCCGAAGCGGCGCACGGCTTCGTTCACGAGCGCTTCCACGTCGTCCCCGCGGGCCACGTCCGCCCGCACGTACACGGCCTCTGCTCCCTGGGCCGCGAGCGCCTGGAGCTGTTCGCGCACGGCCGCGTCCTCCGGCGCGCGTCCGGCCAGCACCAGCCGCGCCTGGAATCGCTGGGCCAGGAACCGCGCGAAGAGCAGGCCCAGCCCGCCGCGGCCACCGGTGATGAGGTAGACGCCGCGGTGTCTCAGCAGGGGCGTGGCGTCTGGCTCGGGCAGCGAGAGCCGTCGCAGGCGGAGGCGGGCGCGGCCTGTCGCGTCCAGACGGACCAGATCATCCGGAGCGTCGGACCGGGAGAGCTCCTGGAGCAACAGCTCCGCGGCCGGGCGCGCGACTCCATCCCCGAGCCGCACCGCGCGGTAGCGCAGGGCTCCGTGCTCGCGGTTGATCGTCTTGCAGAACCCCGACAGCGCGGCATGCGGTGAAGAGGTCTCGTCGCCGGCCTCCACGCACAGCAGCTGGAGCGGGGGCACGGGCCGGGCCTGGAGCCACGCCTGGGTGAAGCTGATCAGCGAGTGGAGCCCCAGCTCCAGCACCTGCTCCAGGGACGGCTGCTCCGCGCCAGGGACGTGCTGCCCCGTCCAGGCATGGATCGCGGCCGAGGGGACGCGGCCCTCCTGTCGCAGGGCCTGAAGCAGCCGTGCGGCGTCCTCGGTGCGCGCGGGCGCGATCTCGTAGACGTCGTCGCCGAGCGAGCGGAAGCCCGTCCCCGGCCGCACGAGGATCACGGGCCGTTGGGTCCCGCCGCGAAGCGCATCGCGCAGGAGGGTGTCCCGGTCGAAGAGCAGCAGGGCCCCGGTCGACTCGGTGGACGTGCGTTCCAGCGGTTCGGGGACCCAGGCCTCGCCCAGGACGCGGGTGGTCTCGCGCGCCGGTCCGCGAACCTCCCGGATCGCGAAGTCCTCCAGTCGCACGAGCAACGCCCCTGCCGCGTCGAGCAGACGGAGGTCGAAGGTCTCCACGTCCTTGCGCCGCGCCTTGCGGGCGACGTGGACGAAGCACTCCGGCGGAAGGGGACGGTGCAGGTGCACCGCCGCCAGGGAGAACGGAAGCCAGGTCCGCTCGGAGGACGCGGCGCCGCCCTCGGGCTCCCGCGCCAGGAGCCCGATGACGGCTTGCAGGGCGCCGTCCAGCAGGCCGGGGGGGAGGGTGACGTCCGCCGGCGCGGGGTGCGACCCGGGCAGGCGCAACGCGGCGAGCGCCTCGTCCCGTCCCACGTGGAGCGTGCGGATGGGGCGCAGGGATTCGCCGTACTCCAGCCCCCGCGCGGCGAGGAGGCGGTAGGCGTCCTCCGCGGACAGCAGGTGCGGGCACCGCGCCTGGATGTCACCGGGGGCCTGGAGCGGCTCCACCTGGCGCGGTTGCTCTCCCTGCGACAACCGGCCCTGGGCATGCAGCAGCCCGTTCGCTCCAACGAGGCGGAAGCCCAGGTGCTCGCCCTCGACCTGGAGTTCGAGGGACACGTCGAGGGTCGCGCTGTCTTGCGAGGGCACCCCGGGGCTCGCCCAGGTGATGTCGCGGAGGGCGTGGACGGTCGCGGCTCCCGCCAGCCGCGCCGCGGCGAGGGCCATCTCCAGGCACACCACTCCCGGGAGCACCGGCTGGCCGCGGACGCGGTGGTCGGCGATCAGGGGCTCCGTCGCGGAGAACGCGGTGGTGAAGCGCACGCACGAGAACGTGGAGGTGTTGCGTCCCAGCACCGGGTGCAGCCGCGGTGCGGCGCCACCGGAGGGGCTCCCATGCTCCGCCTCCGTCCGGGGCAGCCAGTACGAGCGCCGGGCGAAGGGGTAGGTGGGCAGCGGGTGACGCCGGGGGGGACCCTCGGGATACAGCGTGGACCAGTCCACGTCCTGCCCCTCCACCCAACGCGCCGCGAGCTCGCGCAGCGCCGGGGCCTCCGTCCCGCGCGCGGACAGGGCGCGGGTGGCCTGTCCGGCGCGGCCCGTTCCCTGGAAGCTGTCCTCCGGAGGGGACGAGCCCTCCAGGTAGCGCCGCAGCTGCCCGCGCAACGCCTCCAGGCTCGAAGCGACGAACGCCAGCCGCGCCGCCATGGGCTCGCCGCGGATCTGCGACGAGTAGGCGATCTGACTCAGGCTGGCCCGGGGCGCCGTGCCTCCGGAGGCGGCCTGCCGTTCGACGAAGCGCAGGAGCCGCTCGGCGTAGGGGCGGAGCCGGTCTTCCTTGTGCGCGGACAGGACGACCAGGCAGGGCCGTTCAGTCGCCGGGAGCGCGGCCCGGGGCGCCACGTACTCCTCGAGGATGACGTGGGCATTGGCACCGCCCGCGCCAAAGGAGCTCAGCCCCGCGCGTCTGGGGGCGGGCTGTCCCGCGCGGGTCGTGGGCTCCGGCCAGTCGCGCAGCTCCTGTTGGACGCGGAAGGGCGTGGCCGCGAAGTCGATGAAGGGGTTGAGCCGCCGCGCGTGCAGGGACGGGACGAGCTTGCGATGGCGCAGCTGGAGCAGCACCTTGGTGATGCCGGCGACGCCCGCGGCGGCCTCCAGGTGACCGACGTTCGACTTCACGGACCCGATGGCGCAGCTCCACCCCGGCGCGGTCCTGCCCCGGAAGGCCTTGCCCAGGCCGGAGATCTCGATGGGGTCTCCCAGGCTCGTGCCCGTGCCGTGCGCTTCGATGTAGCCGATCGTGTCGGGCTCGACGCCCGAGCGCTCCAGCGCCTCGGAGATGAGCGTGGCGTGGACGTCGGGATCCGGGACGGTGTAGCCGTTGGCGCGGCCGCCGTGGTTGAGCGCGGTCGTGCGGATGACGCCGTGGATGAAGTCCCCGTCGGCCTCCGCGCGCGACAGGGGCTTGAGCAGGACCGCGCCCACGCCTTCGCCCGGGACGTAGCCGCTGCCCCCTTCGCCGAACGCGCGGCACCGGCCGTCACCGGAGAGCATGCGGTGCTCGCTCAGGAACACGTACTTGCTCGGGTGCAGCATGAGGTTGACGCCGCCGACCAGCGCCTGTTCGCACTCGCCGCGCAGCAGGCTCTCGCGGGCCAGGTGCAGCGCGGTCAGCGACGACGAGCACATCGTGTCCAGGGCCAGGCTGGGGCCGCGGAAGTCGAAGAAGTAGGAGACGCGGTTCGCGATGGACGCGGCGAACGAGGAGGGCGCGACGGGGTGCCCCTGGAGGGTCTCCTCCAGGCCCAGCAGCGCGTACTGCCCCCACATCACGCCGACGAACACGCCCACGCGCCGGCCCCGGAGGGCCCGGCCCGGCTGGCCCGCGTCCTCCAGCGCCTGCCAGGCCGTCTCCAGGAACAGCCGCTCCTGGGGGTCCATGAGCTCGACCTCGCGCGGCGACAGGTTGAACAGGCGCGCGTCGAACTGATCAATGTCCTGGAGGAATCCGCCCCACTTGCCCTGGGTGGTTCCCGGGCGGCTGCCGGTGGGATCGAACCAGCGGTCGTGATTCCAGCGCTCCTTGGGAACTTCGGTGATGCAGTCCTGCCCGGCCTGGAGGTTCTCCCAGAACGCGTCCAGGTCCCCTGACCGCGGATAGCGCCCCGCGATCCCGATGATGGCGATGGGTTCGTCCAGGCGCGGGAGCGGCGAAGGCGCCGCGGGCGCGGGGACGTCCTGCGGCGTGGGCGCGGACACTCCCGCGCTTCGTGGAGGGGCCTGCCGGAGGACGAGCCCCGCCACGCCCTGGGCATGGTTCCGTTCGAGGTAGGCCGCCAGCTCGCGCAGGGTGCTGTGCTCGAAGAGCAGCGTCGGGTAGAGCTTGCACTCGAGGTCCTGCTCCAGCCGCCGCACGACCCGCAGCAGGTGGGTCGAATCCAGCCCTTGGGAGTAGAAGTTCTCCGCGTCGTCGAGCGTCTCGGGCGCCACCGACAATTCGGAGGCGAGCAGGCCGCGCAGGGAGTCCAGGACGGAAGAGGGGCTCGCCCCTGTCGTGGGGGCCGCCGGCGCGGCTTGAGGCTCCGGGGCCCGCGCAGCGCCTTCGGGTCGTCGCAGGCGGGAGATGAGGGCTTCGGAGCGGATGCGCTTGGTGGACAGCTTGCGGAGGGACGCGAGCCGGTGCCCGTCCGGCGAGTAGAAGTCGATGACGCTGTGGAAGAGGTCGTCGGCCACCAGTCCGGTGCTGGCCTCGCGCACGTGGACGAACACGCGTTCGCCCAGGGCGCGCACGGCGCGGAACGACTCGATGTGGATGGGGATGAACGGCTGGAGGGCCAGCTCCGGCCGCTGTTGCATGAAGAGGAACGGCAGGAGCGTGGAGCTGTCCAGGAGGACGGGGTGGATGAGGAAGTCCTCCAGGTGCTCCCGGGCGGGCGGGCTCAACTGGAGCGCCGCCAGCACGCCGCCGTCGTGGAAGTAGAGCCGTCCCTGGCCCTTCATGAACTCCAGGTGCTCGATGGCCGCGCCGCGCGCGTACACGTAGGCGTCGTCCACGTCCGCGGTGCGAGTGGCCTGCTTCATCAAGGCCTCCACGTCGAGCCGGCCCTCGAAGGGCTCCTGGGTGACGTGGACCTCGCAGCGGAAGTTCTCGACGGCGCCCGCCGCGCTCCCGCCGCCAGCGGGGAGGGGGCTGCTCTCCGCGACCACCCGCCAGTGACGGGCGTCCGCGTCCTGGGGCTCGAAGCGCAGGCGCACGCGCCGGTCGAACTGCTCCGTGGTGGCGATGGGTTCGCTGAACAGGACGTTGCGAAGCTCGACCGCCGGGATGTCGAAGCCGCGGGCCTTCAGGGCTCGGAGCACCAGGTCCAGGAAGACGACTCCCGGCAGGATGCGGACCCCGTGGACCCGGTGATCCCGGACCAGCGGATCTTCATGGCTGATCGTGGTGCTGCACTCGAACGCGTGTCGCAAGTCGGGCACGGTGATTTATCCTGGAGACCGTGCAACATAACTCAGCGTGTTGTTTTATTGGGGCGAAATATTTTAATATGTGTGGATCGGACGCGGATTTCGAGAAATGCTTGAGCCGTGAGAAACATTCGGCGGGAGACGGGATGCATTTGTCACAATAGTTGACTGCTGCGCTTGTTTTCATAGAGCCGACGCCGTGAGGTTTCACGGGGCATCCAGCCTGGAGCGCGAGGCAGGCGGACGCGCCCGGCGGGATGTGAAGGGTCGTGCGGCGGAGCAGGGGTGTGCTCAGCGTCCGCCGATCTCCGGGAAGCGCTCGTAGGCTCGCAGGAGCGCCGCCAGATGGTCTGGTTTGTCGAGATCGAGGGGCGCGTCAGTGAGTCGCACAATCCACCCATTTGTCGCTGTTTGTCGTGCACGCGAGAGCAGTTCCGCGTCGAGCGAAGGGTCCGGAAATCCGAGCGCTTGCGCGGAAGCCGCCGACCAATAGTTCAGCCATCCAAGGTGCGGCGGAACCGCAGGAGAGGAGAGCACACCCGGTGCCATGAGAATGGGGAGTCCTCGCGGTGGTGACGGTGGCCCATCCAATGTGGGCGCTGTCTGCTCTGCGATTTCCGCCGCAGCCGTGAAAGGCGTCAGGCCTCCCCACCATGCAGCGACTGCCTCCGCGATGGCCGCCAATACTACTTCTGCCTGTGTAATCACAGATGCATTCAGTGGCAGCCTCATGTGGATTTCAAGCTGAGGGTTGCCACCTGGGCGATCCGGATTTTCTAGCCCATAGAGTGTCACAAGAGCCTGGTCGTCATCGTTACAGAGGAACGGAAGCCCGCCGTCCGTTGTGTTGGCCACTACCCACTCATCGCGGTGAGCCAGCACAATGAGGTCATCTCGTTCCGAAGTCGTCCATCCCAGCCGCAGACCTGAAAGGGCACGCTCCACGCCATGAACAATGCCGAGTGGACGCTTGTCTGCGTGGGTCAGCGCAGGCGCGTAGACAAGGAGGCTCAAGTAGTCCTGTGTGGAGACCATCTCAACACCAGTCCATGAGAACAACGTTGAGGGTCCGGTCGGCTCGGAGCAACGCTTGTTTGTGGGCCTTGCTGCGCACTCCGATGATGAAGTCGTATCCGCAGGCCCTGGCCAGTGCTTTCTCTCGTCGCAGTTCAGGGAGCTTCATCTTCACGAAGAAGTCCTGCGATCTGGGCGATTGCTTCTCGAAGTCGTCTGTTTTGACTTCCCACAGCGTACGTATGGCTGGCACCAGGGCATCGAAGTACTTCCCGTTGACAAGCACATTCAGGCCCGAGAATGCATTGCCTGGAACGCCGTCGGCGCACTCGTTGTGTGGTTCGTTCCCTCCACGGGGTGGGCCCGGAATAGGCTTGCATTCCGGACGGCGCTCGTAATCCAGTGAATCTGGCGGTGCCGGGGGAAACACGTCCTGCGCTGACGGTTCGGGCTTGGGTTTTCGGTGTGCTATTGCTGCTGGCAGAACGGGCTTGGTCGAGGTCACGACTTCCTCTTGAGGCCAGGTCCCCTTCATCTCGTAGTCGGCGAGCGCTTCCTTGATGGCGACTGCTACCACCAGCACGCCAATGACGATGACGGCGCCCACTGCGATTTCCGGCGCTGTCAGGACACAGAATCCGATTCCAATCGCAGCCGCGCCTGCCGAGGCGACCGCGCACCTTCCGAGGGGTCGTTGAATTGGATCCGGTCGTGGTCGAGTGCTTGAAAGCACCTCTCAACAAGGACAGACCACGGTTGGGCCGCCTCTCGGACAGCACAATGGCCCTCATCCGTCCAAGGTAACGCCGCGGCCCGCTGGAGGTTGGTGCGCCTCAGGGGGCGGGATACATGCTCCCTCGAACCTGGTGCCGATGTGGCGCAGGCAGAGAGGAAGAGCAGAAGCGCAGCACAGACCCGCAGCCGCATGGCGACATCCCTTCTGGCGAGCTGGCGGCTCGCGTGTCACTGCTGACCAGCTCAGTCTGGAAGCACCTTCGGACTCTCCGAAGGTGCCTTTCGGTGACGAGGCTTCAGGCGGTCGCCGACCGCACTGCCTCCCGGATCGCCCCGGACTCCACCAGCGCCGTGACCGCGGAGATGTCGAGATGCAGCTCGCGGTCACGGTCCATGTGCGGAACCTTGCCGCGGATCAGCTCATACGCCGCCAGCACGCCCTTGCCGGGCTTCACCGGCTGACGGAAGTCCAGCGCCTGCGCCGCGACCAGCAGCTCAATCGCCAGACACGAGCGCGCGAACTCCGACACCTGACGGCCCTTCAGCGCCGCCGTCATGCCCATGGACACGTGGTCCTCGCGGCCCGCGGAGGAGGGGATGGAGTCCACCGACGCCGGATGGCTCAGGATGCGCGACTCCGCCACCAGGGCCGCCGCCGTCACCTGCGCGATCATGAACCCGGAGTTCAAGCCTGAGTTCTTCGCCAGGAACGCGGGCAGACCCGACAGGCTCGGGTTCACCATCTGCTCCACTCGCCGCTCGCTAATCGACGACAGCTGCGTCAGCGCCATGGCCACCACGTCCATCGCCAGCGAGATGGGCTGACCGTGGAAGTTGCCTCCGGAGATGATGCTCTCCGTGTCCGCGAACACCAGCGGGTTGTCCGTCCCGCTGTTCACCTCCACCTCCAGGATGCGCCGCGCGAACGCCAATCCCTCTCGCGCCGAGCCGTGCACCTGCGGAATGCACCGCAGGCTGTAGGGGTCCTGCACCTTGCTGCAGTTGACGTGCGTCTCCACCAGCTCGCTGCCCTTGAGAATCCGGCGCAGGTGGTCCGCCACCGCCTTCTGACCCGCGTGCGGGCGCACCGCGTGGATCTCCGGCAGGAACGGCTTGTGGCTTCCCAGCAGGCCCTCCACCGTCATCGCTCCCGCGATGTCCGCCACGTCCGCCAGCAGCTCCGCTCGCAGCTGTGTCAGCGTCCCCACCGCGCACATCGCCTGCGTGCCGTTGATCAGCGTCAGGCCTTCCTTCGCCTCCAGCACCACCGGCTTCAGGCCCGCCTTCTCCAGCGCCTGCTTCGACGGCATTCGCACGCCCTCGAAGAACGCCTCGCCCTCGCCAATCAGCACCAGCGCCAGGTGCGCCAGCGGGGCCAGGTCTCCGGACGCGCCCACGCTTCCCCGCTCGGGGACCACCGGCACCACGTCCTTGTTCAACATGTCGATGGCCAGCCCCAGCGTCTCCATCCGGATGCCGCTGAAGCCCTTCGCCAACACGTTGCACCGCAGCAGCAGGAGCACCCGGGCCTCCGGCAGGGGCAGCGGATTCCCCACGCCACAGGCGTGCGACAGGATGAGGTTGCGTTGCAGGTCTCGCAGGTCCTTCCGGTCGATTCGCACCTCCGCCAGCGTGCCGAAGCCCGTGTTGATTCCGTACGACGGCGTGTCTCCGGCCGCCACCCGGTCCACCAGCGCTCGGGAGGCCTGCACGCGCTTCGCGGCTTCGGGGGCGAGCTCGACCGTGACTTCGTGGCGGGAGACCTGGAGGATCTCCTCCAGCTTCAGGGTGTCACCATCGATGAGGAGGCGGGTGCGGGACATGTGCGGGCTACTCCGGGTATGCGGCTTGAAAGTCGTTGGGCCACGAACGCTAGCGGATTCGCGGCAGGCAGGTTGAGGGCCCTTTACACCCAGGCCCCGGCGCTCATATAGCCTGCGCCCGTCCGTGCAGGGAGGTCGCAAACCCCGTGGCCCTCATCGTCCAGAAGTACGGCGGTACCTCGGTGGGTGACACCGAGCGCATGAAGAACGTCGCGCGCCGCTGCATCGCCGCCCAGAAGGCTGGCCATGACGTCGTGGTGGTCGTCTCCGCCATGTCCGGTGAGACCAACCGCCTGCTCAAGCTCGTGTCGCAGATCACCGACCGGCCCGACGAGCGCGAACAGGACGTCGTCGTCGCCACCGGCGAACAGGTGTCCATCGGGCTCGTCGCCATGGCCATCCATGCGCAGGGCGGCAAGGCCGTGAGCTTCCTCGGCCACCAGGTGCGCATCGTCACCGACAGCACCTTCTCCAAGGCGCGCATCAAGAGCATCGACGCGGAGCCCATCCGCGCCGCGCTGAAGCAGGGGAAGATCGTCGTCGTCGCCGGCTTCCAGGGCGTGGACGAGACGGGCAGCGTCACCACGCTCGGCCGCGGGGGCTCCGACACGACGGGCGTCGCGCTGGCGGCCGCGCTCAAGGCCGACGCGTGTGAAATCTATACGGACGTCGACGGCGTCTACACCACCGACCCCAACGTGTGCCCGGCCGCGAAGAAGCTGGACCGCATCACCTACGAGGAGATGCTGGAGCTGGCCAGCCTGGGCGCCAAGGTGTTGCAGATCCGCTCGGTCGAATTCGCCATGAAGTACAAGGTGCCCCTGTGGGTGAAGTCTTCCTTCACCGAGGATCCGGGCACGCTCGTCTGCGAGGAGGACGCATCCATGGAGGACGTGCTGGTTCGAGGGGTCGCCTACGATCGGAACGAGGCGAAGATCACCGTGGTGGGCGTGCCGGATCAGCCGGGCGCCGCGGCGAAGCTCTTCGGGGCGCTCGACGCGAAGCACATCGTGGTGGATCTCATCGTGCAGAACCTGTCCCGCGAGGGGCGCACCGACGTCACCTTCACCGTCGCCAAGTCGGACTTCGCCAAGGCCCACGAGGTCGTGAAGCAGGCCGCGCAGGACGTGGGCGCCACCGGCGTCGAGGTGGATGACACCATCGCCAAGGTGTCCATCGTCGGCGTGGGCATGCGCAACCACTCGGGCGTGGCGGCGCGGATGTTCCAGACGCTCTCCCAGGAGGGCATCAACATCCAGCTCATCTCCACGTCGGAGATCAAGACCTCCTGCGTGATCCACACGAAGTACACGGAGCTGGCGGTGCGCGCGCTGCACACGGCCTTCGGGCTGGACGCGCCGCCCCCCGTGACGGCCACGCCCACCGTGTCGGAAGTGGACGCGCTCAAGGGGCAGAAGGCCTGAAGCGGTTCGGGCGCACGTCCGCGCTCGCGGCGCTGTCCCTGGGGCTGCTCGCCCTGGGCTTCACCGCCCGGGCGCGGTGGCCGGATTCTCGGCCCTCGCTCGACTGCCCGCCGGAGGCCGTGCGGCTGGACGCGGCGGGACTGGCCACGTGCGGCCCGGGGGCGGTGCCCACGGGGGCGCAGGCGCTCGCGCTGGGACTCAAGCTGGACCTCAACGCCGCCTCCGAGTCCGAGCTGGCCCTGTTGCCCGGTGTGGGCCGCGACCTGGCCAAACGGCTGGTGTCCGCCCGCGAGGAGCAGGGCCGGTTCTCGAGCTGGGAGGACGTGGACGCGGTGCCCGGTGTGGGCGCTGCCAAGTTGGAGACCCTCCGGGCAGCCACCGTGCTGGACGCGGCGGCGGCCGATGGAGGCGTGTGGTAAGCACGGCCGGTGCAGATCGCCTGCCCGCAATGCTCGATGCAGTACGTGCTGGATGCCCGACTCCTGCCGCCCAGCGGCGCGTCGGTGCAGTGCACGCGGTGTGGCCACGTGTTCATGGCTTCGCCTACCGGCGTCATGGCTCCCGCGCCGAAGATTCCTCCGGCGGGTGGGGGAGACCGGACGGGCGCGCAGTCGTCCACGCAGATCTTCGGCGGTGAGGGCGCTTCCAACCTGAAGTCCACGAACCTGTTCGCGGGTTCGACCACGGCCTCCGGCTCGTTCGTTCCGCAGCCGACTCCGGCTTCGGGTGCGCTGACTTCCTCCGGCGTGATTCCTCCGCCTCCGTCCATCGCTCCGGTCGCGGCGCAGCCTCCGGCGGTGATGGGCACGACGCGGGCCTTCGGAGCGGTGGGCCCCGCCGGTATGGGAGCGCCTCCTCCCGCGGCGCCGCCGGAGCAGGGTGCGGCTCCTGGTGCGACGACGCGCGCGTTCGGCGCTGTCTCCGCGTCGTCCTCGGGTTCGTTTCGTCTCGCGGAGCCTGGCTCTTCATGGCGTGGGCCGGAGGGTGGGGGAGCGACGCGTGCGTTCGGCGCGGTGTCGGGTCCCGCGCCGTCGGGTGCCGCCGATGCAAGCATTGGAGCGACCCGTGCGTTTGGCGCGGTGTCGGGCCCCTCGGATTCCGTTTCGGTGTCGGCCTCTCCGGTGTCCTCCGCTCCCCGTTCCTTCGAGAGCATCTCGCCTTCGGGCGACCCCGCGGATCCGCCTTGGTCGGCGGCTGGCGGCTCGCGCTCCAAGCTCGTTCCGGAAGGCAACGGCGACGCGCCCTGGGCGACCTCTTCGCCGACCGCGACCGTCTCCCTGCCCGGGGACGACGCGCCCTTCGCTCGCACCGAGCCCTCGAAGCCCGCGGTTTCGCCTTCCGGCGCGTCGGTGCTCGGGGGCGGGCTGGACCGGCCCCTTCCTTCCCGGAAGCCCTCCGGCGACCTTCCCCCGGAGCTGCTCGGAGCGTCTTCCCGCGCTGACGCCATCGTCATCGAGGACGGCGACCGGCGCTCCTCCGGGATGAGCTGGGTGCTCCTCGGGCTCACGGTGCTCGCGGGCATCGTCCTGGCCGGGTACCTGGCGTATCCCGTCTTCCGTGACCGCAACTCGGCCATGCCCGTGGAGGCCGTGGCGAAGAAGGAAGAGGCCGTGCGGGCGCTGCGCCGCGATGACGCTCCCGCGCGCGAACAGGCCATCCAGGACCTCAAGGTCCTGGCCACCGCCCACCCAAAATACGCCGAGGTCCAGGCCGAGCTGGCCGTGGCCTACACCCTCCAACTGGGCGACCTGCACGCCGAGTTCGACCGGCTGAACCTCCAGGCGGCCGCGATCAAGCGGGAGATCGATGCGGTCACCACCGCGAAGGCGTCGCCGAACTGGATGGGCCAGGCCAACGCGCTCCATGACGACCTGCGCGCGACCGAACGCGACATGCAGCCGCTGCGCGCCGACATCGCCGAGCGGCGCAATGCGCTCGACGCGCTGATGGAGACCCTCCGGGCTGCTCCGGACGTGGAGCCCGCCGCCACCGTCGCCGCGCGCCTCAAGGCCCAGGCCCTCTACGCCGCGGTGACCGGTGCCCCCAACGCCCTGGGCCTCGCGGAACGCCTGCGCCAGGTGGAGCTCCCGCCGTCGTGGAGCGTCCTCGCCCGCGCCGAATACGCCCTCAGCTCCGGTACACCCGCCACCGTCGAGGCCGTCTCCAAGGAGCTGGAAGCCCTGCGCGCGCAGGACCGGTACCTCTTCCGCGCCTTCGTCCTGGGCGCCCGGCTGGCCATCCGCCAGGGCGACCCGGATACGGCCCGGAACCTGCTGGACGAAGTGGTGGCGCTCAACCCCAAGCACGACCTGGCCAGGCGCATGCTCGCTCAAACCGCGGCCTCCGAGCCCTCGCCCTGAAACGTTGACCGGATCACCTCCGCCCCACCCTGGAGAAACTCCAGTCCGTCCCGGGGGCTCGCTGGCTCCCTCGCCCTGAAGTCCCTCTGGATGCTCAGGCACGCACCTTGCTTCGTCCCTGGGCGTCGAGGACTCGGGGTTCGGAGGGTGGGTCGATGGCGGAGGTCTTCTTCTGGTGCGCGGCGCTTGCGCTCGTGCACACTTATTTTCTCTATCCCTTGAGCCTGTTCGCCCTGGAGGGCGCGGCCCAGGTCCTCCAGAACCTGCGCAAGATGCGCTCGGGTGAGGCGGCCAGCGTGGGCGTCAAGGCCGGGCCGTTGCCCTCGGTGAGTCTGGTGGTGGCCGCCTACAACGAGGCGGACTGCATCGAGTCCAAGCTGCGGAACAGCCTGGCGCTGGACTACCCGGCGGACCGCTTCGAGGTCGTCATCGGTTCGGACGGCTCCACGGACGGCACGGACGGCCTCGTGCAGCAGTGCGCGGATGCTCGCGTGCGCCTGTCGCCCGCGGCTCGCGCCGGCAAGACGACGGTGCTCAATCGCTGCATCCCGTCCGCGCACGGCGACATCGTGCTGCTGTCGGATGCGAACACGATGATCGACGCGGACGCGGTGCGGAAGATCGTCCGCCACTTCGAGGATCCGGAGGTCGGCGCCGTCTGCGGCAAGCTGCGCCTCTACAACCCCACGAAGCAGGACTATGAGGAGAGCGCGTACTGGAGCTACGAGTCCCTCATCAAGATGTACGAGGGCCGGCGCGGCGCGGTGGTGGGGGCCAACGGCGGCCTCTACGCCATCCGGCGCTCGCTCTTCACCCAGCTGCCGCCGTCCACCATCGTGGATGACTTCGTGATTCCGCTGCGCATCCTGGAGAGCGGCTTCAAGGTCGTCTACGAGGAGGGCGCTGTCGCTCACGAGGAGACGACGGAGGACTACGGCAAGGAGTTCGGCCGGCGCGCGCGCATCGCGGCGGGCAACTTCCAGAGCCTGGGCCTCGTGCCCGGGCTGCTGCTGCCCACGGCGGGCTTCGCCGCGTTCGCCTTCTGGTCGCACAAGCTCCTGCGCTGGTGCGCTCCCGCGCTGATGGCGCTGGCGCTCGTCGCCAACCTGTTCCTGCTCGACAGCGTGTTCTACCGCTTCACGCTGGGCGCGCAGCTGGGCTTCTACGCCCTGGCGTACCTGGGCCGCGCCGGCGTCTTCAAGAGCGGCGCCGCGAAGAAGGCCACGTCCATCGCGTACTACTTCGTGACCATGAACGCGGCCATCGCCGTGGGCTTCTGGCGCTTCCTGCGCAACTCGCAGCGCGCCGCGTGGGACCGCACGGCCCGCGTGCCGACGTCCACGTCGACCTGACCTTCAACCGAATTGGCAGTCCAGGCCCGCCGGTTCCCCGCGGCGCTCCGGCTGGTTCCGGAAGCGCACGGATGGAATCGGCGGGCTTTCCTTTTTCAGCGGGCCGCCACGGCCATGGGCTTCGCCGGGCCGGAGGGCAGCACGCTTCCGAACGCGGCGAAGAGCTGGCCGGTGAGCACGTGCGGCTGGCCGGGGCCGGGGCTTCGCAGCATGTCGTTGAGCACCTCGCCCGTCTTCGGATCGCGGGCCATGTGGGGGCGCGCCAGGTTCATCTGGTAGCGGACCACGCCGCGCTTCACCCGGTGGATGACGGTGACCGTGCCATCCGCGTCCACGCCGTCCACCAAACCCACGTGGGTGAGGCCGTCGTTGCGCCGGCCGTCGCGGTTCTGATCGTACGTCTCGCGGAAGAACACCAGGTCGCCCGGCACGGGACGCCCGCTCGTGTACACGCGGCCGTTCGCCTGGGCGTAGCGGTACATCG
Organism: Corallococcus sp. AB032C; assembly: GCF_003668935.1. Taxonomy (NCBI): domain Bacteria; kingdom Pseudomonadati; phylum Myxococcota; class Myxococcia; order Myxococcales; family Myxococcaceae; genus Corallococcus; species Corallococcus sp. AB032C. The sequence continues at coordinate 25,493 of NZ_RAWP01000018.1, forward strand.
CGGTGACGCCGTTGTCCCCGGGCTTGAGGGTGCCCCGGAACTTCACGCCCGCCTGGGAGTAGGTGGCGTCGATGAGCGCCGTGCAGTCCGCCGGGTAGCGCTTGCCGTTCACCTGCACCGACGACTGGCCCACCAGCGAGCGCGCCGTGGCCAGCACGCGCTCCCGGGGATTGGCCGAGGGGGCAGGGCTGGCTGTCTGCTTCGCGGGCGTGACGCGCGCCTTCGCCGGGGCCTTCTTGGCCGGTGCCTTCGCTACCGCGGGGGCCTTGTTCGGAGCGGAGGTCTTCGCGGGGACGCTCTCACGGACCGCCACCTCCTCGGACAGCGCGGCGCGCGGGAAGGCCGGCGGGGAGGCGGAGCGGTAGCGCACGGCATCCGATGCCACCCAGGCCCCCGTGGGGGAGCCCGTCGCACAGCCCGTCGTCATCGCCAGCATCGCCATCCATGCGCCCAGCTTCATGGCCACCTCGTCCTGTAGCGTCCTGGGACAGAGGCTCCCTCCGCTGGCGCGTGTAGGCAAGAAAACCACCCAGGCAACCGGGCGGAGCGGCTCGGGTTTTCGACCGGGGGCGGGTGGGGTATTGCTGAAGGGGAATGCCCACCTTCCGCCGCGCTCTCGCCCTCGTGCTCCTGGCCACCGGTTGCTCGCACATGTCCTTCGACAAGGCCAGCGAGCTGGACACCGTGCAGGCCTATCAGGACTTCCTGCGTGAGAACCCGGAGGATCCCGAGGCCCTGACGGCCCAGGGGCGCATCGAAGGGCTGGAGTTCGACGAGGCGAAGCGGCTGCACTCGGTCATCGCCTACAAGCGCTTCCTGGAGACGTACCCGGACGCGCCGCAGTTGCAGAGGGCGAAGTCGCTGCTGGAGGGCCTGCGCTTCAACGCGGCGAAGGAGGCGGACACGGAGGCCGGGTGGCGGCAGTTCCTCGCCGAGCACCCCGACGGCACCCACCGCGACGAGGCGCGCACCCGGCTGCAGGCGGCGCAGGAGCGCGACGTCCAGTCGACCACGGACCTCAAGCGCGTGTCCCAGCTCCTCCAGGGCGAGGCCGCCGGCGCGCGCCGCGAGGAGCTGGAGCGCAAGCTGGACGACGAGTCCTTCGCCCAGGCCAAGGACGCCGGGCAGCTCTTCGCCTACCTGCGCGACTTCCCCGCGGGCGCGCACCGCGAGGAGGTCCGCGTCAAGCTGCTGGAACTGGAGGTGGAGGGACTGCTCGTCTCCGGGCTGGTGGACGAGGCCGAGGCGAAGGTGAAGGTCCACCCGCTGGGGCCGAAGCTGACGGGCTTCCCCGCGCGCCTGGCCCGCGCCCGCGAGGAGCAGGGCGCTCTCTCCCGCACCGAGCCCGCCGTTCGCGCGATGCAGGCGGGCCACTACCTGCGCGACCTGGAGGATTTGAAGCGCGCGCTCGTGGCGCCGGATCCGCTGGACCGCTGGCAGGCGGCGGAGGAGCTGGGCCAGCACGTCTCCGTGCGCGCGGTGGATCCGCTGCTGGAGGCGCTGCGCACGGCGCGCAACCCGCTGATCCGCCAGAACGCGCTGTCGTCCCTGCGCTCGGTGCTCTCCGCGCTGCCCGCCCCCGTGGCCGGCTACGAAATCGCCGTGCGGCTGGAGTCCCTGCGCGAGCGCGCCAGCAGCCCGGAACTCTACATCACCGTGGCGACGCTCCTGGACCTGAACGGCCAGCTGGAGCAGGCCGCCAGCCAGTACCAGCGCGTCTATGAGTCCGGCGGCACGGATCCGGTGGTGCTCTGGCGCTGGGTGCAGCTGCGAGAGCAGCGCCGCCAGGCGTTCTCCGCGGCGGTGGCGGCCCGGCAGCTCGCGGTGTGGGCCCAGACGACCGCGCGCGAGGAGCTCGTGTCCGCGGAGGGTGGGGTGCCCCTGGCTTCGGCCCGTCAGCTCTGTGCGGCGGTGGTGGACGCGCGCTTCGCGGCCCAGGCCATCGCCCGGGTCCGCAACGAGAAGACGGAGTTCCCCGAGGACATGGACACCTTCGAGCGCACCGCCCAGGACGCGGTCCGCTTGGCCGAGGCGAAGCTCGCGGACGCGGAGCTGCTCCTGCGTCAGCAGCACCCTGGCGTGCGCACCTGCGCGGATCAACAGGTCGCCGAGCGCCTGTCGCAGGGAGTGAAGGAGCGCACCCAGGCGCTCCAGCAGGCGTCGAGCGCGAAGCTGCCCAAGCCCGTGGGCACGCTGCTGCTGGAGCTGGCCCGCGAGCGCGATCCGTCCCCGGAGGTCCGCGCCGCGGCGGCCTCCCGGTTGGCTGGATCCACCCCTCCCTGAGACGGACTGGCGGACCCGACGGCGGCGGTTAGAGTCCCAGCCCCCCATGGCCGCCCCCCTGCCGCTGATCCACGCCGTCCCCACCGGAGCGCCCTCGCGCGGTCTGGACCTGGATGGCGCGCTCAACGACGAGCAGCGCGCGGCCGTCGAAGCAGGGGAGGGGCCCGTGCTCGTGATCGCCGGTGCGGGCTCCGGCAAGACGCGCACGCTCACGTACCGCGTGGCGCGCATGCTGGAGCGGGGCGTCCCGCCGTCCTCGCTGCTGCTCCTCACGTTCACCAACAAGGCCGCGCGCGAGATGACCCGCCGCGTGGAGGAGCTGGCCGGCGGCTTCGCGGACGTGGGCAGTCTCCTCGGCGGCACCTTCCACCACGCGGCGCACGTGCTCCTGCGCCAGCACGCGGGGGCGCTCGGCTTCTCCACCGGCTTCACGGTGTTGGATCGCGAGGACGCGCGCGACCTGATGGCCACGTGCCTGGCGGAGCGGAAGCTGAGAAGCGACAAGCGCTTCCCGCGTCCGGACGCGCTGTTGGACCTGGTCTCCCTGGCCACCAACCTCCAGCAGCCCGTGTCGCAGGTGCTGGTGGACCGGCGCAGGGAGATGCTGCCCGTGGCCCCGGAGGTGTTCGCCACCGCGCGGCGCTTCCAGCAGCGCAAGGCGCAGCTGCACCTGATGGACTACGACGACCTGCTGGCGCACCTGAAGCGGCTGCTGGAGGACCACCCGTCCGTCCGCGCGGAGCTCACCGGGCGCTTCAAGGGCGTGCTCGTGGACGAGTATCAGGACACGAACCGCCTCCAGGGCGACCTCGTGGACCTGCTCGTGGGGGAGCGCCGCAACCTCACCGTCGTGGGCGACGACTGCCAGTCCATCTACAGCTTCCGGGGCGCGGAGTTCACCAACATCATCGACTTTCCCCAGCGCTACCCCGGCTGCGGCATCTACCCGCTCACGCGCAACTACCGCTCCACGCCCCAGGTGCTGCGGCTGGCCAACGCCGTCATCGAGCGCAACACCCGCCAGTTCCCCAAGGCGCTCGTGTCCGACGGCGCCCCCGGTCCCGTGCCCCAGGTGGTGCCCACCCGCGACGTGAAGGCCCAGGCCGCCTTCGTCGCCGAGCGCGTCCTGGAGCTGCGCGCCCGGGGGCAGCGGCTGGAGTCCATGGCGGTGCTCTACCGCGCCCACCTGCACTCGCTGGAGCTCCAGCTGGAGCTGACGCGCCACGGGCTGCCGTTCCGCGTGCGCTCCGGGGTGCGCTTCTTCGAGCAGGCCCACGTCAAGGACGCGCTCGCCCACCTGCGATGGGCGCACAACCGGAACGACGAGCTGGCCTTCAAGCGGCTCGCGCGGAAGCTCTCCGGCGTGGGCACCGCCAGCACGGAACACCTGTGGACCGCCCTGTCCGCGCTGCCCCCGGAGCTGTCCCTCCCGGACGCGCTGGCCCACCCGGACGTCCAGGCCCACGTGCCGCGCAAGGCGAAGGCCGGCTTCCAGCGCTTCCAGACCCTGATGACCGCCCTGTCCGTCGGAGGTCTCCAGAGCCCGGGGAGCCCCGGCGCGCTGCTCGCGGAGGTGCTGGCGGCTCGCGAGCCCCCGGCCACCCCGGACGGGGTCGACCCCCGCGCGGAGGACCTGCGCCAGCTCCAGGAGTTCGCCGGCCGCTTCGAGGACGTGCCCCGCTTCCTGTCCGCCATCGCCCTGGTGGCCGAGTTCTCCGCCCGGGCCGCCCTGGAGGGCGACGGCGAGGCCCCGAACGACGTGCTCACCCTCACCACGGTCCATCAGGCCAAGGGGCTGGAGTGGCGGACCGTCTTCGTGCTGAACCTCACCGACGGGCGCTTCCCCCTGTCGCTCGCCACGCGCGACCTGGAGAACGAGGAGGAGGAGCGCCGCCTCTTCTATGTCGCCGTCACCCGGGCCCGGGAGGCGCTGTGGCTCGTGTACCCCCATACCTCACTGCCCCGGGAGGACGGGCGGCTGCTGCTCACCCCGTCCCGCTTCCTGGCCGAGCTGCCGGTGGGGCCTGACGCGGTGTGTGAGACGCACCCGCCCCCGGAGCCCGACGGGCCGATCCGCCTGCGCGACCTGGGGCCGGATCCAGACCGGGAGTTGTAGGCCAGGCCCGAAATCAGCCCCCCTGGTGGGCAGGCTGGCCAGAACTACAGTCAGGGAGGAAGCGTCCGCCTAGAAACGCGCACGCGACGCCTCGACGTGCTAGAGAGTGAGGACGGGCGCGGCCTCTCCCCCTGAGCCGTGCACGTTGACCTTCATGGCGGACAGACCTCGCATCGTCGGGATTGACCTGGGCACCACCAACACCTTGGTGGCATCCGTGCGCAACCGCATCCCGAAGATCGTCCCCACGGACCGCGGCAACCTCATCCTGCCCTCCGTGGTCGCGCTGTCCGCCAAGAACGACCTGCTGGTCGGCGGCGTCGCCAAGGACCAGATGGTGACCAACCCCAAGAACACGCTCTGGGGCACCAAGCGCCTGATCGGCCGCAAGTACCATTCGAAGGCGGTGGAGGACCTCAAGGGGTACTTCCCCTACGACATCGTCGAGGACCCCAACGGGGACACCGCCGTCACGATGGGCGGCAAGCTCTACACGCTGCCGCAGGTCTCCAGCTTCGTGCTGTCCCAGCTGAAGACCATCGCGGAGCAGTTCCTGGGCGGCCCCATCGACGCGGCCGTCATCTCCGTCCCCGCCTATTACAACGACAACCAGCGCAATGCCGTAAAGGAGGCCGGGCGCCTGGCCGGCTTCGACGTCAAGCGCATCGTCAACGAGCCCACCGCCGCGGCGCTGGCCTACGGCTTCAACCGGGGCCTGGATCAGAAGGTCCTCGTCTATGACCTGGGCGGCGGCACCTTCGACGTCAGCGTGCTGCACCTGGCCGGCAACGTCTTCGAGGTGCTGGCCACCGGCGGCGACTCCTTCCTGGGCGGCGCGGACTTCGACAACCGCATCATGGAGTACGTGCTGGAGCGCTTCCGCGACGAGACCAAGGTCGACCTGACCGAAAGCCCCATCGCCCTCCAGCGCATCAAGAACGCCGCCGAGGCGGCGAAGATCGACCTGACGCTCATCCCGAACGTCGTCATCGACCTGCCCTACATTGAAGAGCGCAAGGGCAAGCCGTTGGATCTGCGCATCCCGCTGACCCGCGAGTACCTCAACAACCTCACCGGCGACCTGGTGGACCGCACCTTCGACATCTGCGACCGGGTGCTCGCGGAGAAGGGCATCAGCCGCTCGGAGATCGACGAGATCATCCTGGTGGGCGGCCAGAGCCGCATGCCGCTGGTGCAGCAGAAGATCCAGGCCCACTTCGGCAAGGCCCCGCGCAAGGGCGTGCACCCGGACGAGTGCGTGGCCCTGGGCGCCGCGCTCCTGGGCGACTCGCTGGGCAGCATCGACGCGGTGACGCTGCTGGACGCGCTGTCCATGCCCATTGGCTACGCGATGCCCAACGGCCGCGTGAAGCGCATCATCGAGAAGAACTCGCTGATCCCGATGGTGAAGAGCTTCCGCCTGCCGCCGCCGCAGCAGCCGGGCGCGCAGTTCATCGAGCTGGACATCTACCAGGGCGACAGCGACCTGATGGTGGACAACGAGTACCTGGGCACCGTCCGCGTGCCGGCCGCCGCCGCGGGCCGGAAGATCGACTTCCGCCTCACCGAGGAGTGTCTCCTCCAGGTGCAGGTGGAGGACGCGAACGGCATGTCGCGCAAGGTGGATCTGGCCACCCGCGACACGCCCGAGCAGTTGAAGAAGGCCCTGCAGGAAGTCGCCTCGCGCAACACGCCAGCTGCTCCGTCGAGCAGCAGCGGGCCGAGCGATGACCGCGGCCTCTTCTCCAGCATCAAGAGCATCTTCCGTAGGGGGTAGGGAGGCGCGATGCCGAAGTTTCCGTCGAAGGAATGGCTGGACGAAGCCGTCCGGCTCACCAATGCAGACCCGGAGTGCGCCATCGCCGGCAAGGGCTGGAAGGGCGACTTCGGGGCCATCATCGAGGCGGAGAAGGGCAAGCTGGACAAGCCCTTCGTCGTCCACGTGGAGCCCGGGGACTGTGACATCAAGCGGGCCCGCGTGCTGTCGGATCCGGACGACCTGGACGAGCTGGAGCCGGTGTACCTGGCCCGCGCGCCGTACTCCGTCTGGAAGCAGCTGCTGCTGGGCACATTGGACCCGGTGGAGGCGGTGCTCAAGCGCCGCATCTCCATGCGGGGGGACCTGCAGCCGCTCATCGAACGCATGCGCTACAAGGGCATCGCCGACCGCGTCTTCGCCGCGCTGAAGACCGAGTTCCCCGACGGCCCCTGAGGCCAGAGGACACCCATGGGCATCCGGGACGACTTGAAGAAGCAGGCGCTGGGGCTGTCCAGCATGGCCATGGAGAAGCTCATGGCCGACGAGAAGCGCGCCATGGCCGTGGCCCAGGCCATTGGCCGTGTCCAGCGCGGCAAGCAGGCCCTGGACCGCGGACAGGAAGAGGTCATGAAGGCCCTGCACTTCGCGCCGAAGGGCGACTTCAAGGCCGTGGGGAAGCAGCTCGCGGGCCTCAAGCGCCGCCTGCGCGAGCTGGACGAGAAGCTGGAAGCGCTCGCGGAAGAATCCTCCTAGAAAAGGCGTTGACACCCACGCGCACGAATGGCATTTACCGCCGCGTCCGTTGCGCAGCGGTGGCGCGGCGGGCGGCACAGACAGCAGGGCGCGTAGCTCAGCGGTAGAGCACTGCCTTCACACGGCAGGGGTCGCAGGTTCGAAACCTGCCGCGCCCACTCAAGAAAGGCCGTGAGTCCTCAGGGGCTCACGGCCTTTCGCTTTTCCAGCTCCTGACAGTTGCTGTTCGCGGGGCGGAGGCGCCCGTTGGCTGTCGCACGCGGCCGGGCCGCAGTGTCGGGTTCCGGCGCAATCGTCAGGGTCGGGGCGTGGTCGGCGATCCGCCGATTGTGCGACCTTCACGGCCGTGCCCAGGACATTGCGATTCACGTGGGATCAGCAGGGACGGGCGGTCGTGAGTGGCCTGCCGCCCGACGACGTGCTGGCGGACTACCTCGCCCAGGAGCTGCGGCCGGATGCGAACCGGGCGCAGGGGATGCTGCGCGAACTGACGGCGCTGCGGCAGGGACAGCGGGATCGGTGGGACGTCACCGGAGAGACCTGGAGCCTGGAGCTCAACCGGGCCCGGGCCTCCATCCACAGCGAGGTGGCCATCCCCGGCCGCTCCCAGGACCTGCCCCTGGAGGAGTTCGAGGACGCCATCCGCTCCTGGCTGGAGTTCATGGAGCTGTCCCGGGGCCATTAAAAAAGAGGCCCGAGCCCCCATGCGCTTCGAGGGCCCGGGCCCGGAGCCCCACACCCCATGGGACCCACAGCCGGAAAAATGTTGGTTCCGCGGGAGCGTCAGCTCTTCGCGGGGGCCGCCGCGTCGCGGCTCACGTCCGAAGTCGCCTCAGCGTTGGGCGCGTGCGGCGGCGTGTTCCGGGCCTTCACCAGCGAGGCCACGATGCTTCCGCCCAGCACCAGCGCGATGACGCCCAGGGAGACGGCCGGGGACAGGTGCACCACGTCCACCAGCGCCATCTTCGCGCCCACGAAGACGAGCACGCCGGACAGGCCGACCTTCAGGTAGGTGAACTTCTCCATCGCCCCGGCCATCAGGAAGAAGAGCGAGCGCAGGCCCAGGATGGCGAAGATGTTCGACGTGAAGACGATGAACGGGTCGCGCGTCACCGCGAAGATGGCGGGGATGGAGTCCAGCGCGAAGAGCACGTCGGACGCCTCCACCAGCATCAGCGCCATGAGCAGCGGCGTCGCCAGCTTGCGGCCGTTCTCCACCGTGAGGAAGTGCTGCCCGTGGAAGTGCGGCGTGGAGGGGATGACGCGGCGGGCGGTGCGCATCAGCCAGCCGTCCTCCGGGTGCTCCTCGTGGTTGCGCTGGATGAAGAGCTTCACGCCCGTGATGATGAGGAAGGCGCCGAAGACGTAGATGAGCCAGTGGAAGCGCTCCAGCATCGCCACGCCCGCGAAGATCATCGCCGCGCGCAGCACCAGCGCGCTCAGGATGCCCCAGAAGAGGACCCGGTGCTGGTAGTGGGCCGGGACCTTCATCGTGGAGAAGATGACGACGAAGACGAAGATGTTGTCGACGGAGAGCGACTTCTCGATGAGGTAGCCGGTGAGGAACTCCATGCCCGGCCCGGCGCCGTAGCGCCACCACAGGAAGGCGTTGAACGCCAGCGACAGGCTCACCCACACCGCGCTCCAGGCCCCGGCCTCCTTGAAGCTCACCGTGTGCGCCTTGCGGTGGAACACACCGAGGTCCAGCGCGAGCATCGCGAATACGAACGCGATGAAGCCGCCCCACATGAGGGGGCTGCCGATGGTTTGGAAGGATTCCAACGAGTTCACCTGGGGAAGGCACGGGGAGCCAACCCCTCTCAAATAGGAGCGTCGGCTATCTTCGGCAAATAGAGAATCCGGACGCGATGCTTCGGGAAAACAGAAGTATCGCCCGGGAGCAGGCGTCCCGCCGGGGCAGGGGGGCCGGACGGCCGGGGGCTCTTGAGGTCCTTGTCGCCAGGGGAAGTGTTCATTTCCGCCATGGTTTTCAATGACCCCGGCTGGAGAACGCTTTCACCGGGCCATTGAGACCAGCCGAGCGCCCGCACCTCCCGTGGCACGTGAGCCAGGAGGCACGGTGCGTGGGTGACGGGGCCGCCGGCGAAGGCGTCGCGGCCGCTGCCCGTCTCGAGGGCCCCCGAGCACGGAAACCCCCTGCCCGATGCGGAACCGATTTGTCTTCACGTCCAGCGCGCTGCTGGTGGCACTCCATGCCTTTGGCTGTGGCGCGAGCCCCGAAGGCGACACGACGACCCCGACCGGCGAGGTGAGCACCCCCGCGCCTGGCCCCGCCCCTGGCGTCCCTGCCACGCCCACGCCGGCCCCCGAGCCGGAGGGCACCCCGGAGCCCGTCCCCTCGGAGACGGAGGCCCCGCAGGACCCCACGGCGCCCACGCCCACCGCACCGCCGGAGGACACGCCAGCTCCTGCTCCGTCGGGTGTGGATGGCTTCGGCGTGACGATGCTGTACCCCTCACTGCCGGGCGGTGAGTCCTGGGCGCTCGCGGAGGATGCCACCGCGGACAAGCGCTTTGATCCGCAGGGCACCATCACGCGCAACGCGGACGGCTCCTGGAAGATGAAGAGCACGAAGGTGCGCATGAGCGCCTTGCCGGCCTCGGGCTACGACGCGAAGCAGATCGCCACGTATGACCGCGACGTGCTGGCGAGCCGCGGCTACATGCAGGCGGCCAACGACTGGAAGAACATCGAGATGACCGGCTTCGTGAAGGTCAACGCGGTGAACAACACCCAGGACAACTTCGCCTGGTACGCGCGCGGCGGGAAGCACAACGACAACAACTCCGGCTGCGAGGGCAGCAGCTACAAGGGCGGTCTGCACTACGACGGCCGCGTGCGCTGGGAGAAGGAGACCTGGCACGTGTCCTACGACCAGGCCCCGTACAAGCCGGCCACCTCCGCGCTGAAGGGCCGCTGGGTGGGCTTCAAGGCCGTCATGCACAACGTGCCGGGCGCGAACGGCGCGGAAGCGGTGAAGCTGGAGCTGTACCTCAACGACAACGCCGACAAGGTCACCTGGACCAAGGTCTACGACATGACCGACGACGGGAAGTGGGGCGGAGATGCCCAGCACTGCGGCGGATCCGTGGGGGCCATGCCCATTACGTGGGGCGGGCCCATCGCCACGTTCCGCTGGGACAACGCCACGGACGTGGACTTCAAGTGGATGAGCGTCCGGGAGATCCAGCCCTAGTCAGGCCGCACGCCGCACGTCCTGAAGTCAGCAGGAGAGGGGGGCCTTACTCGGGCCTCCCTCTCTTTTTGTTCGCGGCCTGACGTGGCGCGCGTGGGCTTTCCGACAGGAGGGGCGCGCCGGGGTGCCGCTGGAAAGAGACGCCCTAGCTTCGCAGCCTAGCTGACGCCGGGGCCACGGGCTGCCCGGGCGCACAGCCACTCCAGGGCGCGGTCCTCCCGGCCGGGCCTTCCACACGAGGGACGACGTTCATGCGGATCACCTTCCTGGGTCATGCGGGCTTCGCGGTGGAGACCGCTGGAGCGCTCGTCGTCATGGATCCGTGGCTGACGCCCCAGGGGGCCTTTGACTCCGCGTGGATGCAGCTGCCTCGCAACCACCACCTGGCGCCGCGCGTGAAGGAGCTGCTGGAGACGCCGGGCAAGGAGCGCTTCCTCTACATCAGCCACGAGCACAAGGATCACTTCGACCCGGAGTTCCTGGCCACTATCGCGAAGCGGGACTTCACCGTGCTGGTGCCCAGGTTCCGCCGCTCGGAGCTGCGGGACATCTTCGAGAAGTACGGCTGCAAGCGCGTCATCGCGTGCGAGGACTCGCGCGAGATTCCCATCAAGGGCGGCTACATCAAGCTCTTCGTGTCGGAGCAGGGCACCAACCGCGACTCCAGCGTGATGGTGCGAGGCGACGGGCAGTGCTTCCTCAACATCAACGACTGCAAGATGCACGACCGCCTGGTGCGCGTCATCGCGGAGGAGGGGCCCATCGACGTCTTCTCCGCCCAGTTCTCCGGCGCCATCTGGCACCCCACCTGTTACGAGTACCCGCAGGAGACGTACTCGGCCATCAGCCTGAAGAAGCGCGACAGCAAGTTCGAGGCGGTGTCGCGTGCGTTGGAAGTGGTGCAGCCCCGCGCGTACATCGCGGCGGCGGGCCCTGCGGCCTTCCTGGACCCGGCGCTCTTCAACCTGAACTTCCAGGACGTGAACATCTTCCCGCGCGCGCCCGTGCTCTTCTCCTACCTGGAGAAGCGCATGCCCACGCTGCCCACGCGCTACCTGGAGCCCATGCCCGGGGACGTGCTGGACGCGGGCTCGCTGGAGTTCGTGTCCCAGGTGCCGGAGCGCGTGACGACGGAGAACTTCAAGGAGTACCTCCACACGTACGCGAAGGACATGGCCTACGTCTTCCGCGAGCGCCGCCGCAACCTGATGCGCGAGGAGGTGGATGAAATCCACGCCCGCCTGCGCGTGGAGCTGCAGCGCAAGCTGGACCTGTTGGATCTGCACGACCGCGTGGGCATGCCGTTCTACGTGGAGCTGACGGAGGCGCCCACGCGGCTGTTGCGCGTGGACTTCAAGGGCCGCCGCGTGGATGAAGTGACGGAGATGCGCGACAAGAGCCGCTACGCGATGAAGGTGAGCGCGAGCGACATCGTGCGCGTGTTGGACCGCAAGCTGAACTGGGAGGACTTCCTCTTGTCCTTCCGCCTGCGGCTGTCCCGCAACCCGGACGTCTACGAGCCCGTGCTGCACGGCTTCCTGGGCGTGGAGGTGGAGGACATCCGCGAGTTCTGCGACGGCATCCGCGCCACGGAGGCCCAGAAGGAGCGCACCGTGGTGGAGGCCGGCGGCAAGCGCTTCACCATCCAGCGCTTCTGCCCGCACCAGGGCGCGGACCTGGAGGAGGGCTGGGTGGAGGAGGGCCGCTACGTGGTGTGCCCGCGCCACCGCTGGCGGTTCGACCTGCAGAACGGCGGCGTGTGCAAGTCCAACAACTCCTCGCTCTGCGCGGAGCCCGTCGCGGACAAGCCGGAGAAGGTGGAGCGCGCCGGCGACAAGGCGCCCGCCGTGGACAAGGCGCCCGTCGAACCGCCGCGCGTCTGAAGCTTCAGCTTCCCCGGTAGGTGGAGAAGCCGAAGGGGCTCAGGAGCAGCGGGACGTGGTAGTGCTCGTCGGTCGCGGTGACCTCGAACACGACCTGCACATACGGGTAGAAGCCCCGCTGCCCCCGGGCCTGGAACCAGGCCCCGGTGTCGAAGGTGAGGCGGTACACGCCGGGCTGAAGCTTCGTGTTCGCGCCCGACAGGTCCTTCACCCGTCCATCCGCGTTGGTGACGCCCCGGGACAGCTCCCGGAAGTCTTCGCCCGAGCGGGCCTCCAACGTGAGGGAGAGCCCCTCCGCGGGACGGCCCGTGCTCGTGTCCAGGACATGCGTGCTGAGGGTGCTCATGACGCGAGGAGCTTCTCCAGTCGGATGCGGGTGATCTTCGCCTGCTCCCCGGCCGCGATCTTCAGCTCTTCGTCCGGGGTGTGGTGCATGCGGTCCTGGAGCAGGTCCAGCATCTGCGCCGCGCTCTTGCCCGTGGCACAGACGAGGAAGATGAAGCCGTAGCGGGACTCGTAGTCCCGGTTGCCCTGGGACAGCGCCTGCAACACGCCTTCGTCCGCGCCAGCCACGCCCTTCTGCTCCTGCGACGACCACTGCGCGGTGGAGGCGAACTTCTCCCGCAGCTTCGACACGTCGCCGATGCGCGGGTGGTGCGTGAAGGCCTCCTTCCAGTCCTCCGGCCCCGTGCGCGCCCAGGCGTCCACGGCCTCCGCGTACAGGTGCTCCGCGTCGCGGAACGGGCGGACGGCCAGCATCCGCTGGACCCACTTCGTGCTGCCGCAGCAGCGGGTGAAGGCCTCGGTGGCCTCCTCCGTCGTGGCGGTGTTCAGGCGCTCCAGCGGCGTCGTCACGCCGGCTCCCCGAAGAGGCGCAGCCGGCTGACGCCGCCGTCCGGGAAGATGTTGAGGCGCACGTGGGTGATGGGGCCCACGTCCTTCAGCTCCTTCTCGAAGACGTGGCAGTGGTCCGCCTGGAGCTTCGACTGGGGCAACAGCTCCTTCCACGGGAGGTGCGTCGCGTTGGCGAAGTCCAGCAGCGGCTCCTCCAGGTGGATGCCCTCCAGCGAGCAGCGGTCCGGGAAGTTGCCCTTGAAGTAGTGGGTGTCCACCTCCGCGCGGCGCAGCGTGCCCGCCGTGGCCAGCTTCACGACGATCCAGTCGAAGCCCGGCACGCGCTTGCGGCGCGTCTCCCAGCCCTCGCCCATGTTCGCCGCGCGGCCCGGGAAGATGAGGTTGTCCTTCGTGCCGAAGAATTGGTCATTGCACGTGACGACGGAGCCGCCGTTGGCCGCCGCCGCCAGGTCCACCAGCCCGGCCTTCTTGAGGGCGTGCCAGTCCGGCAGCACCTGTCCGTGCACGCGCAGGCGAGCGACGCCGCCGTCCGGGTAGATGTTGAGGCGCACGTGCGTGAAGCGCCGCTCGTTCGCCACCGGGAAGAGGTTGCGCGAACCGCCGCGCAGGCGCTGCTTGGGGACCAGCTCCGTCCAGCGCGACACGTCCTCCGCCAGCGACTCCGCCGACGGGTCTCCGTCCACCTCGCACGCCTCCAGCGAGGCGTACTCGGGGAAGTTGCCGAGGAAGTGGTTGGTGTCCACGTCGATGCCGTGGATGGCGCCGGGCAGGCCCAGCTTCACGATGCACCAGTCGTAGCCGGGCACGCGCTTGCGGCGCGTCTCCCAGCCGTCCATCCACTTGCCGCGCTCCGTGTACTTGTCCGCGATGAAGACGCCGCGCCCGGGCTCCAGCATCGCTTCCTTGGGCGCGAAGAACTCGTCGTTGGCCAGCAGGGCCTTGCCGCCCACCTTGCGTGCGGCGAGATCAATCAAGTCAGCGAAGGCGACGTGCATCGCCCCGGGTGCTTCGGCTTGCATCGGTATTCCTCTCCCGGACCGCCGGGGCTAGCCGCGCGGCAGCCATTGGCCGATGCGCGGGCCCGTCAGTCCCTCGGTGGCGTCGAAGATACGCTGGCCGCGCAGGTATGTCCTCATCACCCGGCCTTCCAGCTCGCGTCCGGCGTAGGGCGTCAGCCGGTGCCGGTGGCGGATGTCCTCTGGCGCCACCTTGAAGCGCGCCTCCGGAGCGAAGACGACGAAGTCCGCGTCCAGCCCGGGCCGGATGGCTCCTTTGCGCCCCGACAATCCGGCCAGCTTCGCGGTGCGGTGCGCCATGCGCTCCACCAGCGCGTCCAGGCCCAGGCCGCGCGCGCGCATGCCCGTCCACACCGCGGACACGCTGAGCTGCAAGCCGGCGATGCCGCCCCACGCGCCGGAGAAGTCCCCGGCCTCCAGCTTCTTGAGCGCGGGCGTGCAGGGCGAGTGGTCCGACACCACCAGGTCGATGAGGCCGCTCTTCACTGCGTCCCACAGCCGCTCGCGGTTGGCCGCCTCGCGGATGGGCGGGGCGCACTTGAAGTGGGTGGCGCCGGCTTCGATCTCCTCCGCCGTGAAGGTGAGGTAGTGCGGGCACGTCTCCACCGTGAAGGGCAGCCCTTCCGCCTTCGCCTTCGCGATGTCGTCCAGCGCGTCCGCCGCGGACAGGTGGACGATGTGCACGGGGCCGCGGTGCTTGCGGCACAGGTCGATCATCATCCGGATGGCGTCCACCTCCCACGCGGCCGGACGGGACGCGAGGTAGCTGGCATACGCGCGCACGTCGCCCGCGAAGGGCGGTTCATGGTCCGTCAGCTCCGCGTGGACCAGCAGCGGCACGCCCGCCTTCGCGAGGATGGGCATGGCCGCGTCCAGCACCTCGCGCGTGGCGGCGGGAAACTCATCCACGCCCGAGTGCACGAGGAAGCACTTGAAGCCCGGCGCGCCCGCTTCGACCATCGCCTGGAGCTCGTGGGCGTTGCCGGGGATGACGCCGCCCCACAGGCCGTAGTCGATGGCGCACTGGCCGGAGGCGGCCTCCGCCTTGGTGCGCAGCGCGGCCAGGGACGTGGTCGCGGGGATGGAGTTGAGCGGCATGTCCACCACGGTGGTGATGCCGCCCGCCGCCGCCGCCGCCGTCGCCGTGGCGAAGCCCTCCCAGTCCGTGCGGCCGGGCTCGTTGATGTGCGCGTGGCTGTCCACGATGCCGGGCAACAGCGCGTCCCGGCCCAGGTCCACCACCTGCGCGTCCTTTGGCACGTCCACCGTCGCGTGGATGCCTTCGATGCGCCCGTCGCGCACCACCACCGCCGCGGCGCGCGTGCCCTCGGGCGTCACCACGCGCTCGCTGCGAAACACGGTTACAGATGCACTCACGTCTCGAACTCCGTCGTCGCGTAGTCCGCGAGCGCGCGGAAGTGGCGCTCGCTGTCATCCAGGTAGAGCTGTTTCGTGATGCCGCCCACCAGGCGGGGCAGGCTGTACTTCATGCCGGAGATGCTGGCGCCGCCGAAGCCCAACGAGAGCAGGCACCCGAAGGTGTAGTTGAACACGCCGCCCAGCCATGGCGCGGTGCCGGGCTGCTTCTCCTGGAACTCGAAGGAGGGGCCCAGGTACGGGTGGCGCAGCAGGTCCGCGTTCCGTTCGTTCTCCGGCGGCGTGAAGCGGTCCTTCCACAGCGCGATGTGCGGGTGCAGCTCCGCCAGCTCCGGCCGCAGCGACAGGTCCGTGGTGAAGCCGGACGCGATGATGAGGAAGTCGAACGCGTGCGTCGCGTGCGGCGTGCGCACCACGGCCATGCCGTCCTGCGCCTTCACCTCCACCCAGGGACTCTCCGCGTGCAGGTGGAAGTGCGGGTGGCGGCGGGCGCGCTCGAAGGTGTCGCGCGGCGGCAGCTGGCCCATGTCGATGATCTGCCGGATGAAGCGCCAGCGCTGCGCGTCCGGCAGGTCGCCGTGGTGGCGCAGGAAGCCCGCGAACTCCGCCCAGCGGTAGGGGTTCACGTTGGGCAGCTTCTTGCGGCGGTAGAACAGGTCCACCTGGCCCACGCCCATCTCCAGCGCCACGGAGGCGTTGTCGAACGCGGAGGCCCCCGCGCCCAGCACTCCCACGCGCTTGCCCTTCAGCGCGGCGAAGTCGATGGGGTCATGCGTGTGTGCCCACAGCGCGCGCGGCAGCGGCTGCACCTCTGGCGGCGCCTCCCAGCGGCCGGAGCCGTCGATGCCGGTGGCCAGCACCACCTTGCGCGCGAGGAGGAACTCCGCCTCGTTGTTGTGCGCGGCGGGGACCTCGAAGCAGTCCAGGTCCGCGCGCCAGCGCAGCGCGCCCGCCTTGGTGCCGCACTTCACCGGGATGCCCAGCACGCGCCGGTACCAGAGGAGGTAGTCCGCCCACAGCTCCTTCGGGATGAGGGCCACCTGCTGGAAGCCCTCCGCGCCGTGCTGCGCTTCGTACCAGGCGCGGAAGGAGAGGTTGGGGATGTTGTAGTCCGCACCGGTGAGGTACTTGGGCGTGCGCAGGGTGATCATCCGCGCGAACGTCTTCCAGGGCCCGTGGAAGCCGTCCCTGCCGTCGTCCAGCACGAGCACGTTCGTCACGCGCTCGCGCATCAGCCCGAACGCGGCCCCCAGCCCGCTCTGGCCTCCGCCCACGATGAGCACGTCCAGGATGGGACGGCCGTCCGGAGTGGAGCGCGGCGGCACCCAGCCGCGGGCAGGGTAGGACAGGATGTCCAGGTCGCGGCGGAGGGCGTCTTCCAACGCCTCCAGGCCCTGCGGTGGACGATACGTCGAGGCCAGCGGATCGCGGTCGGGCATCGGTGCCTCAAGCAACCCACGCCCGGATCTTCCATGCAAGGGGGGCCCCCCAGCCATTCGCCACGACGGGCGGGTTCCAGACGACCGCCTCAGAGGTGCGAGGTGGGGCCGGCCGCCTGGGGCACGAGCAACTCGAAGCGCACGCGCGCGTTGTCCGTGCGCATCCCGGCGGGGCCTTCCAGGCCGAGCGCGTCGGGGGGCAGCAATCCCTCCCAGACGCGCAGGCCGTCCGCGTACACGGTCAGCACGTTCGCGTCGATGCGGGCGCGCAGCACGTGGGACTCACCGGGGGACAACCGATCCAACGGCTCCATGAAGCGCGGCCGCACGGTGGTGTAGCCCGCGTTGCCGCACTCGCCGCTCGCGTGGTCGTCCGGGTTGGACTTGAACTGGACCACGATGCCCGCGGAGGGCGCGATGCGCCACATGGCGTAGATGACGTTGCAGCCGTCACGGGCGCGCAGCTTGAGGCCCACCTGTTCACGCTGCTGGCCCGACGCCAGCGGAACCACCTCGCTGGTGGCGCCCAGCCAGGTGAAGCGCAGCTCCGCCTCGTCCCCCGTCGTCTCCGGGACGACCGCGCGCTGGCGTGGCCCTTCGATGGTGAACTGCGTCCCGTCCTGTTCCTTCTCCTCCTGGAGGTTCTCGACCTGGCCTTCGGTGACGTGCAGCTGCCCCCGCGTGACGGGGGCCAGTCCGTCCTTCGTGGCCGGAGGGTCGGCGCGCAGCGCGCGCGTGCTGGAGGAGGCGGGGGATTCCATGGGCTTCCTCGCGCTGTTGCAGGCGCCGTGGCTCAGGAGCAGTGCGACTGCCCACAGCATCAACACGCCCGATGTCCCGAGCGCCACCCATCGCCGTTGCCTTGCGTCGCTCATGGGCCCGTTTCCCCCAGAAGCGTGCGGAGGGTCTTCAGATGCGCGCCCAGGTAGGCCTGCTCCGCCTGCAGCCGCGCCAGCTCCAGCAGCAGGTAGTCGCGGAAGCGGCGCACCTGCCGCGTCTGCAATTGCTCCACCTCGCGCAGCTGGCCCTGCAGGTCCGACACCAGCGCGGACACCTCGCCCATCCGTTGCTGTTCACTGCGCTCGGTGATGCGCAATTCGCCCAGGAGCTGGCGCACCCGACGGGGCGCTCCATCCACCGCGTCGCGCGACTCCAAACGGCGGCCCTCGCGAGCCTGGGCGTTGGCCCGGCCCTGCCACAGCTGGCCCAGGTTGTAGCCCAGCGTGAGCTGGCCGAAGAGGGGCGTGCTCTGGTCCACGTCGAAGACCTCGTCGTAGCCGCCGCGCACGCTCAGGCGCCACGCGCCCGCCGTGCGCAGGCCGCCGGACAGGACCTCGACTTGATCATCCGCGGCCTCGAAGGCGCTGAGCAGCGTGCCCAGTGTCTGTCCTTCTGGCGGCGCGGGTTCGAGCTCCAGCCGTTCGCGGGCCTGGGCGGTGTCGCGCGCGAGCGAGCGCAGATGATCCAACCGCACCTGCACCGCGTTGAGCTCCTCCAGCGTCGCGCCGCCGTCGCGCAGGTCGTCGCGCAGATGGGCCACCAGCTCCTCCGCGCGGGGCAGGGACGTGGCCAGCGCCCGGGAGCGTGCGTCCAGCGCCGCCGCCTCCCCCAGCCGCGAGCCCTGGTCCACGGCGCTCTGGAGCGCGGCGAGCGCCTGGTAGCGACGACACTCAGCCTCCGCGCGCGAGCGCAGCGTGTGGCCCCGGTAGAGGCCCACGAAGTCGTAGCCCAGCCCCGCGGTGACGCGCAGCTTGGGAGAGCCCAGGGGCGTGTCGTCCGAGCCTCCCATCGCGTCGCCCGCATTCACCGCGCCCACGCTGGCGAACACCTCTGGCGCCAGCTCCAGCACGGCCTCCGCCTTCGCGGTGCCGCGCACGCGTTCGCAGTAGCCCTTCGCGAGGTCTCCCTGGGCCCGCACCGTCCCCGCTTCTTCCGCCGGCGCCACGCCCGCCCACAACCCGAGCCCCAGCAGGGCTCCCCTCGCGAGGCTCGTCCGCATCCTCCGCTTCCTTTCCGATTTCACGACGGGGTTCACAGCATCAACGGGGGATGGCCCAGGTGAAGCAGCGGCTCGCGCGCGCTTGGCGCATCCCGAAGCTGGAGTTCCACCATCACGCCCCGCAAGTGGTACTGGCGGATGGGGTGCTGCTGGGAGATCTCACCCTCCAGCACGGGCCCCACGACGCCCACCTCGCGGCACCAGAAGATCTTGAGCGCGCAGGTGTAGAGCGGGGTGCCGGCCCGGGCGTTGGGCAGGTTCTCGTAGGGCACGAAGGCCACGTTGAGGTTCTGCTCCACCGCCTTCAGGTACGGCGAGCCATGCACCACCTGGAGCAGGTGGTCGAAGCGGCGGATGCGGTCGTCCAGCGCGCGCACGTCCGCCTCCAGGCTCTTGCGCTGCGCGTCCGCGCGGGCCAGCGCCAGCACCGACTGCGTGTATTCACGCTCCAGCAGCAGCGTGTCCGTCGTCAGGCCTTCGGAGGCGGTGTCGCGGCCCAGGCCGTTCTCCGCGGCGGTGAGCCCCTCACTCTCGCGCCGGAGCGTGTCCAGGCGCATGTCCAGGTCCACCGTCTCCTGCGCCAGGGACAGGTTGCTCTGCGCCATCTGCGCCAGGTGGTGGTTGGCGGTGAGCACGTCCTCCCGCTCCATCAGCTTCGCGCCGTAGAGCGCGTTCGTCCGCGTGCGGGACAGGCCGCTGAACGCGCGGTTGGACTCGGCGATCTCCTCACCCGTGCGCAGGTACTCCTGGCGCAGCGCGGACAGCCGCCTCGCCAGCCGGTCGCGGGAGCGCTTCTCCCCCTTGAGCGCCACCACGAAGCGCTGCTGGAAGGACCGCTCCGCGGCCACGGTCCGCTCGGCCTCCAGGAGCCGGTCCGACGCCTCTCGCCTTCGGGCCATCAACCCGTCCCGCTCCGACTCCTGCTGCGCCGCCTGCGCGTTGAGCGCCAGCACGTTGGGGTCGGTGGGAGACAGGATGGTGGGCGCCGCCCAGCTGTTGCTCGCCAGGAAGAAGCCCTGCACCACGAGGAACGACATCAGGCCCAGGAGGATCAGCGCCAGCAGCACCGAGCCCATGAACTTGTAGGCGGTCACCGCGATGGAGTTGAGCCGGTTGGCGACCTGCTGGTTCATGACGGGGTTCCTTCGCCTGCGGAGTTGGACGTGAGCTTCGCGGGGGCGGGAACGGGGGAGGGCGCCGGCGCCGTCGTGGGACTGCCGCGCGTCTCCCAGCTCCCGGAGTCGAGCGTCAGCAGCGCCAGCGGCGTGAAGAGCGCGTACGTCACCGGCATGAGCAGCGCCATGGGCAGGAAGCTCGCGGGGTGCACGCGCCGGTCCTCCGGCAGGTAGCGCGTCTCCATCCGGTAGATGAAGCCCAACAGGCCAATCACCAGGAAGTGGAACGCGAGGATGTCCCAGAACTCGCCGTTGAGCAGGTTGTGGACGATGACCACCGGGTACGCCAGCAGCAGCGCCAGCTGCGATACGTAGTGCACGGTGATGACCGGGTGCAGCCGCCACGCGTGCGACAGGCCGCAGATGAGGTCCACCAGGTTGGAGCGCCGCCAGCGCAGCTGCTGGCTGAAGTAGCCCGCGAGCGTGGAGGGCGCGGCGGTGAAGCAGTACGCGTCCAGCGTGTAGACCGTCTCGTAGTCGTGCTTGACGATCTGCCGCGTGAGGAAGCGGTCCTCGCCGTACTTGATGGGGATGCCCGCGATGGCGCGCGCCTCCAGGATGGGCTCCAGCTCCATCAGCACCGACCGGCGATACGCCGTCAGGCAACCAGACAGGCACATCACCTGGCGGAACGAGCGCTCCAGGTCCTTCAGCCACTTCTGGGCGAAGTGGAACTTGATTTCAATCATCCGCGTCAGCCAGTTCTGGTGACGGTTGATGACGAAGGTGCGCCCGCCCACCGCGGCGACGTTCGGGTGCACGAAGCGGCGGATGAGCTGGCGCACGGCGCTCTTCTCCACCACGACGTCGGAGTCCACGGAGACGATGATCTCCGCGTCCGTCGCGGCGCGGACGCCCCGGTTGATGCCCTTGCGCTTGCCCATGTTCTCCGGGTTGTGCATCACCCGGACATTGGGGTGGCCCTCCGCGGCCTTGGTGGCCCACGCGACGCTGTCGTCGCGCGAGCAGTCATCCACGACGATGATTTCGGTGAGCTCGCTGGGGTAGTCCTGGTCCAGCAGCGCCCTGACGGTGTGGAAGATGCCCTGGCCTTCGTTGAACAGCGGAACGACGATGGCGACCTTCGGGCGGAAGGTGTCGTCCACCCGTTCGAACCGCCGCCCCTTCAGCCGCCGCAAGAAGGGGCCGAGGATGTAGCGGTTCATCAAGACGACGATGAACAGCAAATGGATGGGAAACAGTTCCATCGGTCCCGCGCGCCCCTTCACGCCCCGGAAGGGCCCCGGGAACCTCCCGGAGCCCTTCCTTCCGTCCCCAGACGGCCGCTCCACCCCTGTGAAGCGCCCGGAAGGTTGGGGTGCCTCGTACGTCCCGCCAACTGTCCGGGACCGGTGGGCTGCCCGGTGATGGAAACCGTGCGGCGCGGGCCTTCAGCGCGGGCTCAGAGCGTCCGCAACAGGGCCAGGTCGTGCTCCAGCTCCGCCTCCCGCGCCTGACGCAGGGCCGGGGAGGGGAAGGCGATGGCCGCCATTGATTCGGTCGCGGCGGCGGCGATGCGGTCCACGCCGTCGCGGGAGATGACGCCCGCGTGGAACGCGTCCACCGCCGCGCCCACGTACGTGTCGAAGAAGAAGACGTGCTTCGCGCGCCAGGCGTCCCGCTGCTCCGGCGGAGTCGCCACCACGTCGTGGATGAACACGGCGCGCACTGCCTGGGGCAGGGACTCGCGCATCCTCGCGCCAAACTCCACGTCGCCCTGGCCGCTGTCGCCCACGAAGACGAAGCCGTACTCGGGGAAGAGGCGCGCGTACTGTTCGAAGTTCTCGAACTTCTTCTGAGCGATGCGCGTGTTGCCCACGAGGTAGAAGAAGCTGCCGGAGAGCATCACCGCCAGCGGCACGCCGCGTTTGCTCAGCGAGTCCAGCGTCGCGTTCTCGATGAGGCCCAGCGGATCCTGTGGGCGGGCGCTCACGAAGACCAGGTCGCCCGCTCGGCCCGGGATGATGCCCGGCCCCCGGTCCAGCTCCTGGTAGAACGCGAGCACGCCCGGGTACACCGTCTTCGGCGGGTAGCGCTGGTCCACCCAGTTGGCGAAGAACGTGTCGTCGATGTCGCTCAGGACCTTGTTCTCACCGCTGGGGAAGGCGTCCGCCTCGCGCTGGAAGTGGGCGAGCAGTTCGGTGCGCACCACCACGTCGTCCACGTCGTCGAACACCAGCTTGTGCAGGTCGTGGTACTCGCCGCCCGCCTCCAGCAGGTTCTTGAACCCGGTCAGCTCTCGGCCCTTCAGTCCCAGGAACAGGTCTCGCAGCCGCGCTTCCGCCTGCGCGGGCGTGGCGCCCTTCTGGAGCGCGGTGGCCAGCGACGCGCGCACCGGCAGGGACAGCTCCGCCGCGCGGCGCGTGCACAGCAGGTCCAGGAGCGCCGTGTGGTTATCCGGTCCCACCAGCCGGTCGTCCAGGTCCGACAGCAGGCGCACCAGGTCCACGTTGGACAGGAGGAAGTTCAGCTCCTCGCTGGTGGCGCCCTCCAGCAGGTCCAGGATGCGGCGCTCGTCGTTCCGGTCCGTGTGGCCCGTCATGTCCCGGCGCAGCGCCTGGAGCTTCGTCGTCGCGGTGGTCAGGTCCATGCGTGTCTCTCCCCCTGGGCTTGGGGCCGTGAAGCCTACGCGTCCGCCGAGCGGCCGGACCAGCCCCCGTGACAGGCGCGGCGGTTCCTGATTGCCTGCACGACATGACGGTGTCCCCCTCCTCCACGCCCCTCGACCTGCGCCCCGACGAGGTCCACGTGTGGATCGTCGAACCCGAGCGCATCGACGACCCACGCCTCCTGGAGGCGTACAAGGCCCTGTTGGACCCCAGCGAGCGCGAGCGGCAGCGGCGCTTCCACTTCGAGCGGCACCAGCGGCAGTACCTGGTGTCCCACGCGCTGGTGCGGCTGACCCTGTCGCGCTACGCGCCCGTCGCGCCGGAGGCCTGGCGCTTCGTCCCCAACGAGTACGGCCGTCCCGCCATCGTGGGCCCCGAAGGCCAGTGGCTGCGCTTCAACCTGAGCCACACGGACGGCATGGCCCTGGTCGCGGTGGGCCGGGACGTGGACCTGGGCGCGGACATCGAGGACGCGGAGCGGCCCGGCGAGACGGTGGAGATCGCCGACCACTACTTCGCGAAGACGGAGGTGCAGGCCCTGCGCTCTCTGCCCAAGGAGCGTCAGCGCGAGCGCTTCTTCGAGTACTGGACCCTGAAGGAGGCCTACATCAAGGCGCGCGGCGCGGGCCTGTCCCTGCCGTTGGATCAGTTCGGCTTCGACCTGGTTCCGGAGCAGATGCCCCGCATCAGCTTCGACCCGCGGATGAACGACCTGCCGGACGTGTGGCAGTTCATGCAGCACAAGCCGTCCGCCCGGCACCAGGCGGCGTTGGCCTTCCGCAGGCCCCGGAGCGGGGCGCTCACGGTGCGCTGGCAGCACACCGTGCCGCTGGCCGGGGACATGGCCCCGGTCATCAAGACGGCCTGACTCTACGCCGCGGTCATCCAGCGCGTCAGGTCCTCGCGCACGGCGGCCAGCACCGGCGGCCCGTGCGTGCGGATGAAGAAGTGGCCTCCCTCGAAGTGGCGGAGGCGCACGTCGGCGGTGGACTCCGCGCGCCAGTGCTCCATCACGTCCAGGCCCACGTGCTTGTCACCCTTGCCCGCGTACACGGACAGCGGGATGTCCAGCGGGGCCGTGTCCTTGCCGTTCTCCGACCAGGCCAGCGCGAAGTCCGCGCGCAGCGTGGGGAGGATGAGCTCCAGCAGCTCCTTGTGCTGGAGGACCTCCTCCGGCGTGCCGTCGTACTCGCGCAGCTTCGCGATGAAGCCCGGATCATCCAGCGTGTGGATGGGCTCCCGGTCGTTGTGCGACGGCGGGGGCGCCGCCGCGGCGATGAAGCCCAGCGGCTTCGGGCCACCCTGGCGCTTCAGCGTCCGGGCCACCTCCAGGCCGATGCGCGCCCCCATGCTGTAGCCGAACAGCGCGAAGGGCCGGTCCATCAGCGGCGTCAGCGCCGGCATCAGCACGTCCATCAGCTCCGGCATGGACTTGAGCGCGGGCTCCATCAGGCGCCGCTCGCGCCCGGGCAGCTGCACCGCGCACAGCTCCACGCCCGTGGGCAGCGCCATGCCCCAGGACTGGTAGATGGCCGCGCTCCCGCCGGCGAACGGCAGGCAGAACAGGCGCAGGCGCGGCTCCGGGAGCGGCTTGCGGGACGGGAACCAACGGTCGAGGACGGGAGGGGTTGCGCTTGCCATGGCGCGGCCGTCTATACCATGCGCGCCCCTCACGGAAACCGCCTCCCGCACACCGCGTGGGGGCCCCGGGCACGCACCGGGAGTGGGGCCGTGAAACATCCATCCCAGCAGGTCCTCCGGCCATGTTTCATCGCCCCCTCCGGCATGTCGCATCCGGCGTGTCTCACACTCGCGGAAGCGGAAACCTTCACGGCCACGGTTGGGCGTGGGAAGGGTTGTGGTAGCTTGCCTGACCGTGAGCTACGAGCTTTCACATCTTGAGGCGCTGGAAGCCGAGTCCATCTTCATCATCCGGGAAGTCGCGGCGGAGCTGGACCGGCCGGTGCTGCTCTTCTCCGGTGGGAAGGACTCCGCGGTGATGTTGCACCTGGCGGTGAAGGCCTTCTGGCCCGCACCGCTGCCGTTTCCGCTGATGCACGTGGACACGGGGCACAACTTCCCGGAGGTCATCCAGTATCGCGATGAACGGGTGGCGGAGCTGGGCGCGCGGCTCATCGTCGCGTCCGTGCAGGAGGCCATCGACGCGGGGAAGCTGACGGAGGAGAAGGGTCCTCGCGCGTCCCGCAACCGCCTGCAGACGCAGCCCCTGCTGGAGGCCATCGAGAAGAACGGCTTCAACGCCGTCTTCGGCGGCGCCCGGCGCGACGAGGAGAAGGCCCGCGCGAAGGAGCGCGTGTATTCCTTCCGCGACGAGTTCGGCCAGTGGGATCCGAAGAACCAGCGGCCGGAGCTGTGGTCGCTCTACAACGGCCGCCACCGCCGGGGTGAGCACCTGCGCGTGTTCCCCCTGTCCAACTGGACCGAGCTGGACATCTGGCAGTACATCGGCCGGGAGAACGTGGCGCTGCCGTCCATCTACTACACGCACCGGCGCGAGGTGTTCCGCCGGGACGGCATGCTGATGGCCTGGTCGCCCTTCATGTCCATGATTCCCGGCGAGACGGTGACGACGGAGACGGTGCGCTTCCGCACCGTGGGCGACATGACGTGCACCGCGTGCGTGCCGTCCACCGCGTCCACGGTGGCGCAGGTCATCGATGAGGTGACGGCCTCCCGCGTGACGGAGCGTGGCGCCAGCCGCGCGGACGACAAGTTCTCTGAGACGGCGATGGAAGACCGCAAGCGCGAGGGATACTTCTAGTGGAACTGCTGAGATTCGCGACCGCGGGCTCCGTGGACGACGGCAAGAGCACCCTCATCGGGCGGCTGTTGTACGACACGAAGTCCATCCTCGAGGACCAGCTCGCCGCGGTGGAGCGCACGAGCCACGCCCGGGGCGACGAGTACGTCAACCTGGCGCTGCTGCTGGACGGCCTGAAGGCCGAGCGCGAGCAGGGCATCACCATCGACGTGGCGTACCGCTACTTCTCCACGGCGCAGCGCAAGTTCATCATCGCGGACACGCCCGGACACCTGCAGTACACGCGCAACATGGTGACGGGCGCGTCCACGGCGGACCTGGCGCTCATCCTGGTGGACGCGCGCAAGGGCGTGCTGGAGCAGACGCGCCGCCACGCGTTCATCGCGTCGCTGCTGCGCGTGCCGCACCTGGTGCTGTGCGTGAACAAGATGGACCTGGTGGACTACGACCAGGGCGTCTTCGACCGCATCCGGGAGGAGTTCCGCCAGTTCTCCATGAAGCTGGACGTGTCCGACCTGTCGTTCATCCCCATCTCCGCGCTGGGCGGGGACAACGTGGTGACGCGCTCGGAGAAGATGCCCTGGTACCAGGGCCCCACGCTCCTGCACCACCTGGAGAACGTGCACATCGCGTCCGACCGGGACCTCATCCACCTGCGCTTCCCCGTGCAGGGCGTCATCCGGCCCGCGTCCGCGAAGAAGTTCCACGACTACCGCGCGTACTCCGGGCAGCTGTTGGGCGGCGTGATGCGCCCGGGCGACGAGGTGATGGTGATGCCGTCCGGCTTCACGACGCGCATCAAGTCGCTGGAGCTGGCCGGCAAGCCGCTGACGGAGGCGTTCCCTCCCATGTCGGTGAACGTGTCGCTGGCGGAGGAGCTGGACATCAGCCGCGGCGACATGTTGTGCCGCCCGGGCAACCCGCCCACCGCGAGCCAGGACATCGACGCGATGGTGTGCTGGCTGTCGGACGCGTCGCAGCTCAACACCGGGTCCCGGCTGGCCATCAAGCACACCACCCGCATGGCGCGCGCCATGGTGAAGCAGCTGCACTACCGGCTGGACGTCAACACGCTGCACCGCGACGACCAGAGCCCCGGCTTGAAGCTCAACGAGGTGGGCCGGGTGACGCTGCGCACGACGGTGCCGCTCTTCTTCGACGAGTACCGGCGCAACCGCAGCACCGGCAGCTTCATCCTCGTGGACGAGGGCACCAACGCCACCGTGGGCGCGGGGATGATCAACGGTCCCGCGGTGGACAGGTAGGGGAATGGCGATGCAACAGCGTCCGGGCTTCATCCTCTGGTTCACTGGCATGTCCGGCGCGGGCAAGAGCACGCTGTCCAGCGCGGTGGCACGGCAGCTGTCGCCCGTGCAGCGCGTGGAGCTGCTCGACGGGGACGAGGTGCGCACGTACCTCTCCCGCGGCCTGGGCTTCAGCCGCGCGGACCGCGAGGAGAACGTCCGGCGCATCGGCTACGTGGCGCGCGTGCTGGCGAAGCACGAAGTGGGCGTCATCACCGCCGCCATCTCGCCGTACAAGAACTCCCGGGACGAGGTGCGCGCCCTGGCCACCCAGGCCGGCATCCCGTTCCTGGAGTGCTACGTCCAGGCCAGCCTGGACGCGCTCATCGCCCGCGACGTGAAGGGGCTCTACAAGAAGGCCCTGGCCGGGGAGATTCCGCACTTCACCGGCGTGTCGGACCCGTACGAGCCGCCCGAGTCCCCGGAAATCACCGTCCGCTCCGACGCGGAGACGGTGGATGCGGGGCTGGAGCGCATCCTCGACACGCTGCGCGACCGGGGGCTCTTGGCTCCGGCCGCGAGCGCCGCTTAAGGCAAGGGCCCGCCGCCCCGGCTGAATCCGACGGGGCGGTTCGCGCGCGTCCTTTTCGGCTAGGCTTGCGACCCTGGAGGGGGTCTGAAGGCCGTGCCGATGCTCGTCTACAACCCTGGGCAACCGGATGAGCTGTCCTACCCATTGGGGGACGTGCCCATCACCATTGGCCGCGCGGACGACCAGGGCATCTGCATTCCCCACCGCAGCCTGTCGCGCCAGCACGCCCGCATCGAGTCCTCCGACGGGCGCTTCTTCGTCACCGACCTGCAGAGCAAGAACGGCACGTTCGTCAACGGCGTGCAGATCCGCCGCAAGGAGCTGCGCCCCGGCGACACGCTGACGCTGGGCGAGCTCGTCTTCCTGCTCACCCACGAAGCACCACCGGCCGCACCCGCGGGCCCGCCCGGCTCGGCGTCCGGCGCGCCCGACGAACCCCGTCCCCAGCTCACGCGCGCGCTCACCCGCGTGCCGCTGAAGACGCTGGTGAAGGCGGTGTCCGGTTCGGAGAAGTCCGCGGAGGAGGCCCCCGGCACGGCCACGCGCGCCCGCGAGCGGATGCGCATCCTCCAGGAGGTGGCGAAGCTCTTGTCCGTCACGGACGACCTGGAGTCGCTGCCCGGTAGGGTGCTGGACCTGGCGTTCCAAATCCTCCACGTGGAGCGGGGCGTCATCCTGCTCATGGACGAGGGCACCGGGAAGCTGGAGCCGCGCGTGACGAAGACGGCCGAGGGCACGGCCGTGCGCGGGCCCATCTACAGCCAGAACATCGTGGACTTCGTGCTGCGCCGGAGCGTGGCGGCGCTCTTCTCCGACGCGGTGAATGATCCGCGCCTGGGCGCCGCGGAGTCCGTCATCTTCAGCTCCATCCGCGCCTCCATGTGCGTGCCGCTCAAGCCCCGCGACGAGGTGCTGGGCGTGCTGTACGTGGACAACGTCTCCACGCCCAAGAGCTTCTCCGAGGACGACCTGGAGTTCCTCGTCGCGTTCGCGGGACAGGCGGCGCTCGCGCTGGAGAACGCGCGGCTCTACCGCCGCATCGAGCAGGAGACGGTGCAGCGCATGCAGCTCATCATGGACGCGAAGCTGGCCTCGCTCGCGGCGCTGGTGGGCGGCATGGCGCACGAGCTGCGCAACCCGCTCAACTTCATCAGCAACTTCGCCGGCCTCTCCGTGGGCCTCACGGAGGATCTGGCCAGCGTGCTGGAGCCGCAGCGCGAACGGCTGCCCGAGGACTCCGTGCGCGACGTGGACGAAGCGCTCGCGTGCCTGCGCACCAACGTGCGGAAGATCAACGAGCACGGCCGCCGCGCGGACGCGCTCATCCAGAACATGCTCCAGCACGCGCGCCGCTCGCCCGGCCTGCGCGAGCAGGTGGAGCTGAACGCGCTGGTCGCGGAGAGCATCGCGCTTGGACAGGGCGGCATGCGCGGCGAACCCCTGACCGTCCGCCTGGAGGCCGAGTACGACCCGGCCGTGGGACGGCTGGAGTTGAGTCGCGCGGACGTGGGCCGCGTCATCATCAACGTCGTGGACAACGCGCTCTACGCCATGCGTCAGAAGCGCCAGACGCAGGGGGCCACGTACGTGCCGGTGCTCAAGGTTCGCACCCTCGCGCGTCAGGAGCAGGTGGAGGTCCGGTTGCGCGATAACGGGCCGGGCATCCCCGCGGAGAGTGCGGGAAGAATCTTCGACCCCTTCTTCACCACGAAGCCACCGGGGCAGGGGACGGGGCTGGGGCTGTCACTCAGCCATGACATCATCGTGCAGGGCCACCAGGGCACGTTCCGCATGGAGTCGGTGCCGGGTGAGTTCACGGAGTTCGTCATCACCCTGCCCAGGCGGGGGGGACGGTCATCAATGGAGCGAGGCTCGGGAACGCGATGAAGAACCCAATGGATCCCCAGCTGTTGGAAGCCTTCCAGGGCCGGTACGAACTCCTGTCGGAGCTGGGCGAGGGCGGCTTCGGCCGCGTCTACAAGGCCCGCCAGGTGACCACCGGCCAGAACGTGGCGGTGAAGCTCCTGCGCCTGACAGACGGCGCGACGCCGGAGTCCGTGGAGCGCCGCAGCGCGCGCTTCGAGCGCGAGATGAAGCTGTGCGCGCAGATGCACCACCCGAACATCGTGCGGCTCATCGATTCGGGCCGCGCGCAGGGTGGCGCCGTCTACTCCATCTTCGAGTTCGTGCCGGGGAAGAACCTGGCGCAGGTGCTCGCGGAGGAGGGAGTGTTGGATCCGGTGGAGACGCGCCACCTGATGCTCCAGTTGCTGGACGCGCTGGCGTGCGCGCACGCGCAGAACGTGGTGCACCGCGACCTGAAGCCCGCGAACATCATGGTCGTGCCCACCGGCGCCCGTCGCAACGCGCTGGTGTTGGACTTCGGCATCGGGTCGGTGACGGACGAGCTGACGCGCGCGGAAGCGCAGCCGCGCATCACGTCCACCAATGAATCGCTGGGCACGCCGTCGTACGCGGCGCCGGAGCAGCTTCGCGGGCAGGCGCCCACGCCGCGCTCGGACCTGTACGCGTGGGGGCTGGTGTTCCTGGAGTGCCTCACCGGCCGCCGCATCTTCGAAGGCGCCACCGTCGCGGAGGTCATCTTCCAGCAGCTCTCCTCGGAGCCGGTGCCCATTCCGCCGGCCATCGCCGCGCATCCGCTGGGCAAGCTGCTCCAGCGCGTCACCTCCAAGGACCCGTCCCAGCGCACCGTGTCCGCGGAGGTGCTGCTGCGCCAGCTGGAGGCGGTGGACGTGTCCAACCTGCCGCGCCGGCCCGCGCCCGTGCGCATCCAGCCCGCGGCTCCCAACGCGGAGACGGCGACGGTGGAGCTGTCCAGCCGCACTCCCAACGCCATGTCCACGCGCTCGCGCCGGTGGGCGGAGGGTGAGCGCCGGCAGCTGACGGTGGTGTGCTGCACGCTGTCCGCCACGCAGACGACGCCGGGGCCGGTGGACATCGAGGAGCTGGATCACGTGCTGGGCGCCCAGCAGGAGGTCTGCATCGAGATCGCCCGGCGCTACAACGGCCACATCGCCAGCGCGCTGGGCGACATCGTCCTCTTCTACTTCGGCTATCCGGCGGCGCGGGAGGACGACGCGCGGCGAGCGGCGCAGGCGGCGCTGGACATGGTCGCGGAGGTGAAGCGGCGCGGCCGTGCCATCGAGGCCGAGCGCGGCACGCGGGTGGAGATCCGCGTGGGCCTGCACACGGGCCTGGTGGTGTCGCGCGAGCAGCGGGATCCCACGCTCTCCGGCCTGGGCTTCGTGGTGGGCACCACGCCGAAGCTGGCCTTCCGGCTGTCCACCTCCGCGCCTTCGGGCGCCATCCTCGTCACGGGTGACACGCAGCAGTTGGTGCGCAAGCACTTCCCGTTGGATCCCGCGCCCACGTCCCCGAACGAGCTGTTGCCCCCGGGCCTGGAGACGTTCGTGCTCCAGGGCGCGGACGCGACGTGGAGCGGCACCGACGACGCGCTCTCGCTGGTGGGCCGCTCGCGCGAGCTGGACCTGGTGTTGGCGCGCTGGGAGCAGGCGCGCTCGGGGCAGGGACAGGCGGTGCTCATCACCGGTGAGCCGGGCATCGGCAAGTCTCGCCTCATGCGCGAGCTGGGAGACCGGCTGGGCGCGGAGCCCCATACGTGGCTGGAGTCCCGCTGCACGGAGGACAGCTCCGGCCAGGCGTATGCCCCCGTGGTGGACCTGCTCACGCGGATGCTGGACCCGAACCGCGACCTGCCGCCGGAGGGCCGGCTGACGGGCCTGGAGGCGCTGCTGTCCGGGTACAGCTTCGAGCTGCCGGAGACGCTTCCCCTGTTCGCGTCGCTCTTGTCCCTGCCGCTGCCGCCGGAGCGTTGGGCTCCGCTGGACGTGTCGCCCTTGAAGCACCGGGAGCTCACGCGCAACGCGCTGCTCGCGTTCCTCGCCGCGATGGCGGAGCGGCAGCCCGTGGTGCTGGCGCTGGAGGACCTGCACTGGGCGGACCCGTCCACGCTGGAGCTGCTCAAGGCGCTGGTGGAGGAGGTGTCCTCGTCGCGCCTGCTCGCCGTGTTCAGCGCGCGGCCGGAGCTGGAGCCGCCCTGGGCCGCGTCGGCGGTGACGCAGGTGCAGCTGGGCGCGCTGGCTCGCGGGGAGGTGGAGCGGCTGGCCACCGCCGCCGCGGGAGGCCCGCTCTCGCCGGAGGCGCTGGAGGAGATCGCCACGCGCACGGACGGCATCCCGCTGTTCGTGGAGGAGCTGGTGCGCACGCTGCGCGAGTCCGGCGCGCTGGTGGAGCGCGAGGGCCGCTTCGCGCTGGAGGCGAGCAAGGCGGGCCCCGCGGTGCCGGGCACGCTGCGCGATCTGCTCGTCGCGCGCCTGGATCGGCTGGGCCGTGCGAAGGAGACCGCGCAGATCGCCTCCGTGCTGGGCCGTGAGCTGACGCATGAGCTGCTGCGCCACGTGAGCCCGCTGACGCCCGACGCGCTGGAGGCGGACCTGGAGCGGCTGGTGGGCTCGGGGCTGCTGCACCGCAAGCGCCGGCCGAAGGGGCCCGTGTACCTCTTCAAGCACGCGCTGGTGAGGGACGCGGCCTACGACTCCATGCTCAAGCGGTACCGCCAGCAGATGCATGCGAAGACGGCGGAGGCGATGGAGGCGCACTTCCAGGAACAGATGGAGTCGCGGCCGGATCTGCTCGCGCACCACTGGGCCGCCGCGAACCTGAAGCGCAAGGCCATCATCTACGCGCAGAAGGCCGCGTTCGCCGCGCTGGTGCGCTCCGCCTACCTGGAGGCCATCCTCTTCGCCCGGCTGGGCCTGTCGTGGCTGGACGCCATCGACGACCCGGTGGAGCGCGCGCAGCTGGAGCTGAGCCTCAACGGCGTGCTCGCGCCGGCGTTGATGTCCACGCAGGGCTGGCGCTCACAGGAGCTGCGCAACGTGGCCGAGCGCTCGCTGGAGCTGCTCTTCACGGTGGGGGAGAGCCCCTACACGGCACCGACGCTGTGGGTCCTCTCCATCTTCTACCACCTGGGAGGTGACCAGCGCCGGGTGCGCGGATTGTTGGACCGGTTGGTCGCGCTCGCGCAGCGCACCGGAGACGCGGGTCAGGAGGCGGTGGCGCTCACCATCCTCTCCAACATCGAGTTGCTGGAAGGCCGCCTGGGCGAGGCGAAGGCGAAGGCGGACCGGTGCCTGGCGCTGTTCGACCCGGTCGCGCA
Organism: Corallococcus sp. AB032C; assembly: GCF_003668935.1. Lineage (NCBI taxonomy): Bacteria > Pseudomonadati > Myxococcota > Myxococcia > Myxococcales > Myxococcaceae > Corallococcus > Corallococcus sp. AB032C. The sequence goes on from NZ_RAWP01000018.1 coordinate 57,792, forward strand.
CCGGATGCACCGCATCCTCTACGGACAGGACACGCGCGTGGGCGGCGAGTCCGTGCTGTGCCGGGGGAAGTGGCTGCTGGGCTTCCCGGATCAGGCGAAGGCGCACGGCGAGGCCGCGGTGGCTTGGGGCCGCGAGCTGAACCACGGCACCAGCATCGGCCTGTCGTTCATCTACCTGCTGCTGATTGCCCAGGAGCACGGGGACCGGACGGAGGCGCTCCAGCTCATCTCCCAGCACACGGAGCTGTCCCACCGCTACGGCCTGCTGGAGCAGTCCGTCTACGTGGGCATCCTGCGCGCATGGGCCATGAAGGACCTGGAGGCGATGCGGCGCAGCATCGCGCTTCGCGAGGCGTTCGGTACGGAGATGGATCAGCCGGCGTACTACGCCATGCTCGCGGAGCTGGAGCTGGAGCTGGGCCACGTGGAGGCGGCGCTCGCCTCCGTGGAGCGCGGACGGCAGCGCGCGCAGGCCCTGGGCGAGGCGTACCACGAGTCCAAGATGCTTCACGTCAAAGGGCGGGTGCTGCTGCAGCGGGATGGAAACACTGCACTCTCCGCGGAGACGTGCTTCCGGCAGGCGGCGGAGGTGTCACACGCACAGGGCGCGCGGATGCGGGAGCTGCAGGCCGTCACCGCTCTGGCACGGGTGCTCCAGGCATCCGGGCGACAGGAAGAAGCCCGGCAACGCCTGCAAACGGTCTACAGTACCTTCTCCGAAGGATGGGGAACCCCGCCCGTCTCGGAGGCCCGCGTGCTGTTGGATGCGCTGGGAGGAGAAGGCTGACATGAGCAAGAAGAAGCCGGAGTCGAAGGCCGCGCCCGCACGGGCCCGTCCGGTGGCGCGCAAGCCCACGCGGGGTCCGGAGTCCAAGGCCTCGGTGAATGACTGGCAGGCCGTGTGGATGCGCGCCGTCGCGCTGGCGTGGAAGGAGCCCGAGTTCGAGGCGGCCCTCCAGAAGGATCCGCGCCAGGCCCTCAAGAAGCGCTTCGACTTCGACCTGCCCGCCAGCATCCACCTGAAGGTCGTCCCCTCCACCGCGAAGGACGCGGTGACGGACGGCACCTGGAAGGTGAACAACGCGGAGGTGGAGCTGCACCTGCCGAAGAAGCCGGCGGACGTGGCGGACCACGCCGTGGCGCTCTCCAGCCTCACCGACACCTACGGCCGCTCGCACTGCTGCGGCAGCCCCTGCTGCTGAACGGCGCGCGGGGCGCTCAGCGGTCCGGAGCATCGCCTCCCGACACCGCGAAGGCGCCCACGCTGGCTTCGCCGAAGCCGTCCACGCCCGCCACGCGCTGGAAGAAGTCCGGATCGCTCCGGCCCAGCGCGTAGGGCCGCAGTCCCAGCGCGGTGGACACCAGGTAGAGCGTCTGCACCAGCGCTCCCGTGTCCTGCAGCACCAGCGAGTACGCCAGCGTCTCGTACTTCCACGCGAGCCGGGGCACGCGCGCGGCCACCACCATCAACACCTCTGGCCGATCGAAGGGCTCCACCGGCGCGCGGGCTTCGTCCAGCAGCGCGTGGAACTCCGGCGTGGGGCCGCTCAGCTTCTCCAGCCGGTGGCCCAGCGGGTCGTAGTGGTAGGCGCCCGGGGCCAGGCCCTGGCACTCGCCCACCATGGGGTAGAGCTCCAGTGCGTACGCCGCGCCCGCGCCGGGGTAGGGCCGGTCGGTGATTTCTCCGTCCTGCGTGGTCCGCACGTCGCGCACGCGCGCGGCGCGGTAGAGCAGTTCGCCCAGCTGCTTCACGGTGAGCGGCGAGGCGCCCCGGCCTCGCAGGCTGCGGCGGTCCTCCAGCACCTCCGTGAAGGAGCGGTCGCCGCCAGCACGCAGCGCCTCCAGGTCCGGCCGGTACAGCTCCACGACCTCCTCGGTCACGGTGGGCTTGAGGGCGGGCGGGTTGGGCAGCTCGCCCCGGAAGCGGTAGGTGGCTCCCGCGCGCGTCTGGTGGCCCCAGCCGCGTGAGCGCAGGTGGAAGAGCAGGTCGTGCGGCTCCCACTGCTTGAGCGCCGTCTGCGTCTCCTCCGACGCCGGCACGTCCAGTCCGTTGGGGACCAGGATGCCTGTCTCGGCCAGCAGGCGCACCAGCTCGCGCAGCGTGAAGGACTCGATGCCGGTGTTGAACTGGTTCAGCCGCGCCAGCAGCGTGGGGCGGGCCATGTCGAAGAGCAGCGACACCACGCGCCGGTCATGCAGCGCCGCGGTGGCGTGCACCGTGGGGCAGTCCAGCACCGCGCGGCCCTCCGCCATGCGCGTGTGCGCGAAGCGTGACAGCTGCAGCGGTTGGGCCGCGTCGAACGTCGCGCGGTGGCGCAGGAACGACGCGGATGCGGGTGTGAGCGTCAGGAGCAGGTTGCCGCGCTCCTCCACCGTCCACGACAGCAGGCCGCCGTCTCCCGCCAGGTCCAGCCAGTACCACGCGAGCGTCGTGTCCGAGCCCGCGGCGGCCGGCACCTCCGTCTCGTGGATGCCTCCGTCCGCGAGCGACTCGAAGACGGCGCGCACACCGGGGGCCAGCGGGCCCAATCGCAGTGAGCGGCCAGGGCCCTCCACGCGCGCGTCCTCCGCGTCGGGGCAACGCAGCGCCACACCTTCGGCGAGCGACAATCTCATTCGTGATGCCTCACGGTTCCACACCGTAGAACCGAGTCGGGTTTTCCCAGAGAACCTTTCGTAGACGACTTTCGGTCATCACGTCACGCAAGGACAGCATCGCACCCAGTACATCCTCGCCGTGGTCGAGATGCGGGAAGTCGCTTCCGAAAACCAATCGGTCCTCCGGGAGGTGGCGCACCATGTCGGACAAGTACGGCTCGTCCGGTTCCATGGAAACGAAGCAGTGCTGGCGCAGGTAGGTTGAAGGGAGCTGTCGGATGGTGGCGGAGACCTCTGCACCCACAGCGCGATATTCCTCATCCAAACGCCACGCCCAGTACGGCAGCCAGCCGCAGCCGGCCTCCATGGCGCCAATGCGCAGGGCCGGGTGCCGCTCCAGCACGCCCCCCTGGAGGAGCGCGAGCAGCCCCATCATCAGCTCCATGGGGTGGGCGCAGACGTGGTTGGCGAAGCGGGTGTCGAAGCGGTCCGCGCCCGCGGACGGCACGTAGACGTGGCCGCTGCCGTGGAGGACCACCGCGAGTGAGCGCTTCTCGCACTCGGACCAGAAGGGCTCATAGGCGGCGTCTGACAGGAGCCGGCCGCCGATGGGATTGGGGCGCACCATCACGGCGCGCCAGCCGAAGCCCGCGACGCGGCGGACCTCCGCGACCATGGCCTCCGGCTGGTGCCGGCTGATGAGCCCCACGCCGCGCAGGCGCTCCGGCTGGTGTGCGCAGAAGCCATGCAGCCAGGTGTTGTAGACGGACGCGAACGCGGTTGCGACGCGGGGCTCGAGGGGGGAGAAGCCCTCCAGGAGCAACGCATAGGTGGGGAAGAGGGCCGCCATGTCCACGCCGTCGCGATCCATCTGGGCCAGGTACACGTCTGGCCGCTGCAGCAGTTCATTGCGCCCCAGCTGCGCGTAGGAGCGTGCGGAGAACTCCAGCCAGGCCTTCTCCGGCATGTGGTTCCACAGCGGCTTGCCGTCCACTTCTGGCAGGGGCAGCACGGGCAGCAGACCCTGGGGGCCCAGCCGCGCCAGGCGCTCCTCCAGCGTTTCCTCCGGAAGGCGTCCCAGGCGGGGTGCGTGCCGGCGCAGGCCGGGCTCCAGCTGCTCCGCCCACAGGCTCAGCGGCTCCAGGACGTGCCTGTCCGCGTCGAAGATGTGAAGGCCGTCGCGCATCCGTCAGGGTCCCCAGCTCGCGAGCTCGTCGCGCACGTCCTTGAGCAGTGCTTCCAGCAGGCCGGTGCGGCGGGCCTGGGTGCGCAGGGCCTGCTCCTCCGAGGCCTCCAGCGTACCTGGATGGCCACCGCGCGCGGCCACCTGCCGGTCGCACAGCTCGCGAAGGAATTCGTGGTGCTGCGGCTGGAGCGCCTGGAAGCCTTCGCCCCAGCGGGCGACGAAGTCCACCAGCACGTCGCGTGAAGCCTCCGGCACGTCGCGGCGGTCCGGCAGGTCGCGGCTCAGGCGCACGAAGAGATCCGGGAACACGTCGCGCATCGCGGTGGCGAAGCCGGGCGGGACGTAGACGGGCTGCGTGTCCGGGACGAGGTCGCCCTGGCGCTCGGCGGCCAGCACCGCGTCGAAGTCCGTGAAGAGTCGCTCATGGCGGCGGCGCTCGTTCTGGTTGCGCGCGAGGAAGAACACCGCGCGCGGCAGCATCGTCGGGGCGGTGCGGCGCACCTGGGCGAGCGTGTCCCCCAGGGCGAGCCGCTCGGTCGGCGTCAGGGCCCAGGCAGCGGTGGCCTCGCGCAGGAAGCGGTCGGTGATGGCCTCAGGCCAGTGGGGCTCCTCCACCTGGGGCGGGCGCTGGATGCCAGCGATGAAGCCCCGGATGCGCTCGCAGGCGGCGTCCCAGGTGGACAGCCGCTCCACCAGGTCGCGGAAACCTTCGAGCAACTGGGGCCGCGTCATGCCCAGGGGCATCACGTTGAGCACGATGGCGCCCCGGTCCTTCGCGTGCGCTTTGCGGGGCGTGGCGAGCCGGCCTTCCGCGCGCAGCCGCGTCCACAGCTTCGTGCCTCGCGGGGCCTGGAGCGGCGCCACCACCACCCAGGGCAGGTGCGTGCGCTGGATGTTCGCGTGCAGCGAGTCGAAGACCGCGGGCGTGTCATGGTCGAACCCGACGATGAAGCTGCCCCGGGGCCCGATGCCATGCGCCTGGATGTGCAAGAGGTCGCCCACGAGGTCCGCGCGCACGTTCTGGTGCTTCTGCGCTTCCTTGAGCGCGCCGGTGTCGAAGGACTCGATGCCCAGGACGATGGTGTAGAAGTTCGCGTCCGCCATGCCTTCCAGCAGCGCGGCGTCGCGGCTCAGGTTCATCGTCACCTGGGTGAAGAAGCGCAGCGGACGGGGCAGGGCGCGGTTGAGCGGCACGAGCCCCGCGAGCACCTCCTTCGCGTACGCCGCGTCGCCGATGAACTCGTCGTCCGCGAAGAAGACGCCTTCGGCTCCGAGCGCCGCGTGGGCGCGCACCTCGTCCAGCACTCGGTCCACCGGCTTGTGCCGCTGCTTGCGGCCGTACAGGTAGATGACGTCGCAGAACGAGCAGTCGAACGGACAGCCGCGCGTGGTCTGCACGGAGCCCCACGCGTAGCGCGGGAGGTCCGCCGCGATGGCGTCCCAGCGGGGCAGGGGGCTTTCGTTCAGCGAGGGCTTGTCGAGCTGCCGGTACTCGGGCGCGTACTCGCCCCCGAGCCAGTCCGCGAGGAAGCGCGGCCAGGTGCGCTCCGCCTCGTTGACGAAGAGGGCATCGAAGAAGCCCCGGTAGTCCTCCGGCGCGGCGGAGATGGCGGGGCCGCCCGCGACCACGGTGGCGCCCAGGTCGCGGAAGTGCCCGCCCAGGAAGCGCGCCTGGTAGGTGAGGGCGGAGTACATCACCGACACTCCGACGATGTCGTAGTCAGGCAGCTCCGTGTCCGCGCGCAGTTGGCCGTGCAGCTCCTCGTCCCAGATGTCGACGGTGAAGCTGTCCGGCGTGAGCGCCGCGAGCGTCGCGCAGGCCAGCGGCGTCATCGTCGCGCGCTTCACCAGGCCGCGCTCGGGGTCGAAGTCCTCCGTCTCCCGGTCCACGTGGCGCCGGTCGGGGCCACACTGGACGAGCAGGATGCGAGGCTTGGGTTCAGGAGGAGGCGCCATCGCTCAGAAGTAGAAGGGCACGGGGTTGAGCTGCGCTTCGGTCTTCGGGGCCTTCAGCCACCCCATCCTCACGGGGACGTCATACAGCCGTCCGGTGCCGAGCCTCGGCCAGAAGTGGCGCAGCCCCGGGACGATGACCTTCACGGCGGATACGCCCACGTCGGGCCGTGATTGCTCCACCACCAGCGTCTCCAGTCCCACGCTCGCGGCCCGGGCCACGCACTCGCGCACGTCGTCCCGCAGGTCGTCATGCCACACGCGCGGGAAATCGGCGCGGACGCGCGCGGGGACCAGGTCGTTGGGAAAGAGCCAGCTGACGTCGCCGTGCGCGCTGGCGTCCCAGGGGGACGGCGACAGGTCCTTCGGGTCGTAGCACTGGGCCACCTCCGTGAGCGCGCGCTGCACGGCGAGCTTCGCGTCGAAGTGGCAGCCGCACCCGGCCCAGGCCCGGCCCCGCTCCGGCGACCACACGAGCGCGGCGAACACCGGGATGCCCAGGTCGTGCGTGAGGTCCAACACCGACAACTGGAGGCCGAGCGACTGGTAGTGCTCGCTCACGGACGCGAACCACGGCTCGTCGAAGGAGCTCAGGTCCACGCGTGGACGGCGCAGGCGGTTGTACCACCAGAGCGCCACCGCATCGCGCTCCACCAGCTCCAGGAAGCCCTGGAGGATGGCCTCCTCCACGCAGTTGCCCGCCGCGTTCCCGTTGGAGTTGAAGAAGCAGAACGGCCCGTCTCCGAGCGGGGGCGTGGGCGCGAAGAGGTACGCGAACGACGTGGGCACGTACTTGTGGACCCCGTGCGTGAGTGAATACGCGGGGCTCCAGTCCATGGGCTGATCCGCGTACGGATTGGGCACCGCGGTGCGCATGTCGCGGCTCGCGCTTTCGGGCCGGGACTGGAACTGCGCGGCGCTGAAGTGCTGGAGCGCGTCCGGGTGCACGGCCTGCGCACCCAGCTGGGACGCCGTGGAGTGGACGCGGGGTTCGTCGCCCTGGAACACCGCGCTGTAGCGCTCCAATGCTTCACACAGCGCGCCCGCGCGGGCCTGGGCCTCCGTGCGGCCCTTGCCGCTGGCCACGCGGTGGAAGTCGTCGGAGGCCGGCGCGTCCGTCCATGGGCACACGCGGAAGACGGCGGACTGGATGTGGCCCAGCGGTGCGTCGCCCGGGACCGCGCGCAGGTCGCTCACCACGCCCGTCACCGGGCTGATGAGGTGGCGGTGGCGCTCCCATGTCTGCTCGGGCGTGAGGATGCGGTGGCCGCCGTCGTCGGTGAAGCGCTTGGAGCGCGAGGCCAGTTCCAGGGGCTTCTTCGCACGCGCCTCCATCCAGTGGGGGTCGCCGCAATCCGGGCACTGCGGACGCCTCGCCACCGCGTGCGATTCCAGCTGCCAGGTGGCGAAGTCCAGCGTCCACAGCCGCGTCTGTCCCGGGCCTCCAGGTCCGTCCACCACCCACCGGGCCACGAGCGTCGCCGCGAAGGACAGCCCCGCCTTCGCGGTGGTGGGCAGGCCCGTGCGCGGTGGGCGGATGGCGCGCGGCGGGGGGCCCTTGCGCGCGAGGTACTTCTCGATGGGGCGGTTGTCCAACAGCCGCGCCGTGAGGCATGTCCAGCAGGCGCGCTCGCCGGTGCCGACCACCGGGCCCGCATGGCACGCGGTGCCGGACACCTTCAGCGGGAGGAACGCGGCGCCCGCGCTCCGGGCCTCCCGGGCCAGCGTGAGCGCTTCGGTCGACAGGTAGTCGTCCACCAACAGCACGCGGCGCTCGGCGTCCTCGCGCACGTCCAGGCCGGTGTCGCGCAGCGCCTCCTCCAGCCCCTCGCCATCCTCGCCGTCCACCGCATGCACGGAGACGGACACGTCCAACAGCCGCCCGGCCGCGGTGGCCGCGCCCACGCCCAGCGACTCCCAGAAGCCGGCGACGCTGGCGTCGAAGACGTCGTGTGCCTCCTCCACGTGTCCGCGCTCCTCCAGGAGCGACAGCGCGTAGAGCACCTCCGGCGCGGAGGCCCGTCCCGCCAGCGCGGCGATGACGTTCTCCACGGTGCGCTCGCCGTCCAGCAGGGGCACGATGCTCGCGTGCAGCTCCCCCTCCAGCAGGAACTGGGCGCGCTCCCCGACGAGGAACACGCGCCGCGTGTCGAGCACCTCGGCGCGCAGGTGGGGCTTGATGCGGAGGACTCGGTCCATGGGCAGGCGGGCGAGCCTATCCGGGGCCCGCGCTCGTGGATACGACCTGGCCCGGCCTTCCGGGGGCCTGGACTCCGCGTGGTAGAACGCCGCGCATGGCCCGCATCCCATTGACGCAGAGCGCGCGTGTTTCCCCGGCGTCCCTCCACCCCCCGCTCCGGAGCCGCTCGGCCACCGGCACGGTGGAGGTCACGCTGCTGCTGCGTCACGGGGCGCCGCTGCCCACGGTGGAAGCGCTGTGCGCGAACCCGCCGCGCCGCCCGCTCACCCACGATGAGTTCGAGGCGAAGTACGGCACGAACCCGAAGCACCTGGCCGCCGTGCGGCGCTTCGCGAAGAGCCATGGCCTCACCATCACCTCCGAGCGGCGCGACCGGAGCTACGTCGTGCTCCAGGGGTCCACGGCCGCGATTCGCAAGGCCTTCGAGGTGGACCTGCGGCGCTACACCCACGGGAAGACCTCCTACCTGACCCACACGAAGCCGGTGCACCTGCCGCGCGCGTTGCAAGGCGTGGCGGAGTGGGTCCTGGGCCTGGACACGCGGCCGCTCGTCACCCACAACGCGGCAGCGCTGCCCATCCCCGCGGAGATGGCGAAGCAGGCTGGGCTGCGCACGTACACGGCGCCCCATGTGGCCAGCCTCTACCGCTACCCCCGCAACCAGGGGGAAGGCCAGTGCGTGGGCATCATCGAACTGGCGGGCGGCTACAAACAGTCGGACCTGGATGCGTACCTGAAGTCCGTGGGGGTGGAGCGCACGGCGCCGGTGGTGAACGTGGGGCCTAACAAGGCGGGGCTCCTCAACACCGCCTCCAACTCGGAGGTCACCATGGACGTGGAGTTGGTGACCTCGGTGTGTCCGGCCGCGCGCGTCGTCGTCTACAACGCGGGGTCGAAGGACTACTCGCTGCGCGACTACCACCGCGTCCTCGCGGAGGCCATCAGCGACCGGGAGAACCGGCCGTCGGTGCTGACCACCAGCTGGTCCTTCTACGAAGGGTCGCTCATCCAGCAGGGCGAGGAGCTGGCCTTCGAGCGGCTCTTCATCGAGGCGGCGCTCCTGGGCATCACCGTGTGCGCCGCGTCCGGAGACCTGGGCTCGCAGGTGCCGGTGAATGCCCGCTCACCCACGGGCGCCATCACCCTGGCGGCGACGAGCTACCCCGCGGCGAGCGCGCTGGTGCTGGGCTGCGGCGGCACAACGCTGGAGGCGGTGGGCGACGTCCTCCACCACGAGCGCGTGTGGAACCGCCTGGGCGAGGCGATGTCCATGGGCCCCAGCGCCACGGCCGCGGGCGCGAGCAGCGGCGGCGTCAGCACCATGAACGCGCTGCCGCTGTACCAGCAGGGCATGGGCGTGCCGGACCTCGTGAAGTCGTCGTGGAAGAACGGCGTGTTCGAGGTCTCCCGCAGCACCGGCCGAGGCGTGCCGGACGTCGCGGCGAACGCGGACCTGCACACCGGTTATCAAATCGTCTTCAAGGGCCAGCAGGGCGTGGCCGCGGGCACGAGCGCCGCGGCGCCCATGTGGGCCGCGCTCATCGTCCGCCTCAACGAGGCGCTGGGTGAGCGCGTGGGCTTCCTCCACCCCCGGCTGTACGCGCTCGTCACCGAGGGACAGCCTGTCATCCGGCGCATCACCCACGGAGGCAACGGCGCGTACTTCGCCAGCGACGCGACGTTGTGGAACGCGTGCACGGGCCTGGGCACGCCGGACGGCGAAGCGCTGCTCGCGGGCCTGCGCAGGCTCCAGCGCCGCAAGCACTGACCCGCGCGCTCAGGCCTTCCTCACCAGGTCACGTCCCAGGAGAGCGAAAGGGTGCTCCCCTGTTCCGTGAAGACCTCGCCGCGCGCGGCGAAGTGGCGGGCGACGGGGTCGTACTCCAGCACCTCCAGCTCGCCACCGCCCTGGATGAGGAAGTGGTGCTCGCGGTTGCCCAGCACATCCAGGGCCGCGCCATAGAAGCCGGGGGCCTCGCCTCGGGGCACCGGGAGCTTGAGGGGCGTGCCGCTCACGGGCCCCGGGAGGAAGGCGATGGAGGAGTAGCGCCACGTCTCCACGCCGCCGCCCGCCAGCACGCATGCGGAGAACCAGACGTCATGGACGCCGCCCGCGTGCGGCACATCCGAGACGGCCAGCCGCCACGTGCGCACCTCGCGCCCGTCCACCGTGACCCCGAAGCGTCCGGAGGCCTTTGCGTAGCTGCTCGACTGGTATTTCGAGCACTCGGCGTCGCCCACCGGATCCACGACGTCGGGATCCGGTGGCTCTCCGCCACAGTCCGCGCCCATGAGCGCGCAGGCGAGGAGGACGAGTGCCGCGGACCGGGTGAGGACAGAGGTCTTCATCGTGGAGTAAACGTCTCCTGGCCATGTGGCTGCGCGCCAACCTGCAAGCACTCGTGATGAGCACAACAGGTTTCAGCCTGATGTTTGGGTACCTTGCCTGGAGCCTTCATGGCACGGAGCAGGCACTGCTGGCCCGGCCGACGGTGCCGGGGCGCATGCTCGCGATCTCGGTGGAGCCCGGGGTCGGGAAATCCCGCGACTACTGGAGCGTGAAGCCGCGCTACGCCTACGAGATCAAGGGCCGGTCGTATGTCGGCGAGGACCTGTCCAATTCGCCTCCGAGGGAGTACCGGCTCTGGAACCCCCAGCCGAGCCCGGAGCTGACGCAGTATCTGGCGCGCTACCCGGTGGGCGCCACGGTGCCCGTGCACTACGACCCAAGGATCCCAGGGCGCAGCGTGCTGGAGGTGAACACGGGCGTCGCACTCGGCTTCACGCTGGCCTCGGCGGTGCTGGGCCTGTGCGCGGTGCTGCTGTTCTCCTGGTCCCGACGCGACGGTTCGCACGCGCCCTGAGGGCCCGGCGTCATCCGCCGGGCCGTGTCACGTCCTGGGTTACTCCAGGATCTGCTCCATGCTCAGGAAGGGCCGGGCGGCGGGGATGTTGCGGCCCTTGCAGACCTCGATGAACTTGTTGGATTCGATCATCTGGGGCGCGGTCTCGTCGTACTGGAGCACCATCACGTGGCGCAGCCAGGGCTCCTGGCCCATGGCGTAGATGAAGACCTCTTTCGGATTGAGGTGATTGAGGATCTCCGTGGCGCGGGCGCTGTCGGAGCCGTTGAGCCGCCGCGACTGATCCATCTTGCGAGGCAGGGGCTGGCTGAGCAGCGGGCCGTACATCCAGCTCATCGGGCCGCCTTCGCACTCCATGCCCAGGTAGAGCGCGTCCAGCGGGCCCACCAGCTTCGACAGGTGCTGGTACATGCGCGGCTCCAGCGCGTTGGAGTCCGCGGCCATCAGCATGGAGCGGCCGGCCAGCCGCACCAGGTGCGCCGTCTTCGCCTGCACCGCCAGGTCGCTGTGCTCGCCGATGAAGGGGATGCCCATCAGCGACCCGCCGGGGATCTTGATCTCCTGCAGGTCGTCGATCTCGATGACGTTCTTGAAGCCCGTCTGCTCCAGCACCAGGCGCAGCGAGGGGTCCGCCAGCGAGTACGCGTTCGAGCGCGGCACGACGATGGTGCCGATGCGGTGACGCAGCTGCAGCAGCGTCTCCATCATCAGGTGGTCCGCGTGGCCGTGGGTGATGAGGACGTAGTCGATCTTCTCCGGCAGGTCCGCGTGGGTGAAGCGCCGCTGGTCCGTGGGGAACTCGTAGCTGATGACGGGGTCGGTGAGGACGGACACCTCGCGCGTCTCCATCAGCACGCACGCGTGGCCGAAGTAGCGCACGCGCACGCCGGGGCCGGTGTACGGCTCGGGCTTGCGAGGGGCGGTCTCCGTGAAGAGGTCCGCGAAGGCCTCCGAGGCGGTGGACGGCACGCCCAGCATCTCCGCCACCTGCCCGGGGCTGCCCGGCGTGTGGCGCATGCGGAAGAGGGCGTCGATGCCTTCGTGCTTGTAGGGCACCTGGAGCCACAGGGGCGAATCGCCCTCCAGGCGCGGGGTGCTGAAGACGTACTTGCGCGCGTCACCGGCCACGCGCATCAGCGAGATGCTCTGCGCGGATTCCTTGTAGAGGCTGCTGCGGTAGAGCAGGGGCTCCATGATGCGGGCGTTGGCGCGGTGGGCCAGGTCGTAGTGCAGCTCCACGAAGCCGCGGAGCATGTCCGGCACCTTGGCGTAGAGCGGCTCCAGGGACTCGCCCTTGGAGCTGGCCAAGAGCTGCTCCAGGTCCGACACGGCCTTGGTGTAGGCCAGCATGTCCGCCTGCTCGCGGGTGGTGCGGTCGAGCAGCGCCTTCACCTCGTTCACGCGCGACACGGGGTGGTTGATGAAGGGACCGCCCATCAGCGCCGGGTTCTGCAGCGCGGCCACGTGCACGTCCGGGTTCGCGACGAACGACTGCATCAGCTTCAGGTGCAGGCGGGAGACGAACAGCGGCGCCGTGGCGGGCGAGATGAGGTACCACCAGACGTACCACTGGTTGAACAACGGCTCGATGGCGACATCGGGCTTCAGGTACATCGGGCGGTCGAGCATGGTGGTCTCGCGAGGGCGTCCGCCGGGACCTGAGGGGACCGGCGCGGGGGGATGTGGCTGCCAGTGTGAGCAGGCAGGCTCCCGGGCAAGCCCGGAAGCACGCGTGAACCGCCAATGTTGATGATTCCGCGCCTGAACTCAAGGCGCCGACTTCCGGGCGAGGCTCGGAAGCGGGCGGACGCGGATCACACTTGACGTGTCCGCCCTGTCCCGTGGCGGGCAGGCGTATCCGTCAAAGGCAGACAGCTTGGGAGCAGGCTTCAGCGGCTGGCCTGGACGGGCCCAGAGTGGGGCTGAACGCCCGCCGGCCTCGTACCCGTCCGGGGAGGCGGTGGACAGAGTGGGCCCGGCCTAGCGTCAGACCCGTTGCGCGACCCCCGTCCCCTGCTATAACGCCGGCCACCTTCCGACCCCGTAGCTCAGTTGGATAGAGCGGCGGTTTCCTAAACCGCAGGCCACAGGTTCGATTCCTGTCGGGGTCACTCCGCAACCCCTTGTTCCGACTGAGGATTTCGTCGGGACGGGGGCGCGTGGGCGGGCAGGTGCCGGGGCCGTGGGAGCTTGGTGGGAGCTTTGGGGCTCACCTCCCACCCGAGCCTCCTTTCGTGGTCCAGACGCCTCGTGCGCTTGGTCACCAACGGACGAGCGCGATGCGATTTTACCCTGGTATCGGTTTCGCAACCTGGGCCCAGGCTCGGCGCACTTCTGGGAGTGCATCCGTGGAGCCTACCTTGCGCCACTCTTCGAGCACGGGAGGAATGGCGCTGCCCCTTCGCTGCTGCTCGGCGGAGAGCCGAGCCGCGAGGTGTGACGCATGCCCGCGCAAAACGATGCGTTGTTCGGTAGTGAGAGGGATTTCATCTTCGGTGTCATTTACTTTGGTCGGACGGGTCTCAAGCAAGAGGAACTCCAGCCCCTCATTGAGATTCTGGAGGTGATGCTCCTGAAGGAGTTCGCCGAATCGTGAAGTGAAGGCCGCAAGGTGGTGGACCGCATCCAGCAGGCCTGGCTGCCGGCGAGAAACGACTCCCTCTATCCATCCATCCAGGAGATAGGGTGGGGGGAGAGGAATACCCCTGGATTGAGACAGCCCGAACCAGATGGTGAGCGCGGAGTGTCCTCTACTGACGTCGAGGTCCGTTGCGCCATGCAGCGCGCGTTGAATGCGTTGTGCGGTGTCCTCAGCACGGTTTACATCGAAGATCAGGAGAGCAGGCTGTGCCAGGAGCGTTTGCTGGCCCAGGTCCTCAATCTCGGCGACCAGGTTGAGCACAGCTTGCTTTTGGGTCTCCGCACAGTTCCTCAGATACGGAATGAGGGCAACTCCCAGGTGCCGGACGAGCCGATCAAGAATGCTCGGCTGATGGAAGAAATTCTTTTTTTGGTGGCTGGCCTTGAGGAGCGGAGCTTGTTTGGGCCACCATTCCTGAATCTTGCTGAGCAGACTCTCCGCTTCATTCGAAGCCCATTCGACGCCGGCCTTGCGCTCTTCACTGTTATGCCACGGGCAAGCGGTGGCATTGTCGATTTCGCTGAAGTAGTGCTGGGAATTGGCGACATCCAAAGCCAGCAGATACCTTGCCACCGCAATCCGGTTGTCCCCAGGAGTACGTTCAAACGGAAGCGCAACGAGGAATGATGGGACGAATCCGGTATGGGAAGGGAAGCCTCCACCATCTGTTTGCTCCCATAGCGCGCCAACGAAGCTTCGCCCTTGTTTGTCGGTGAGCCCTCCCAGTTTCGAGAGCCGTGCCGGGCGGAGAGCGGCATTTGCTCTCACCTCTGGGGCATTCTCCTTCATGCGGCGGAGCAAGTGGACAACTCCTCCTGCCCAAGATGTGCGCTCGTGTTCGATTGGGAGGCGCCAGTCGGTATTCCAAGGAATGAACAGCAAAGGTTCCGGCCAATCGGGGGACTCATTGCCAACGAACGAAAGTTCCCCCTTGAGCGGGAGTTCCAGCAATCTGGGTAGCCATGCGTAGCGCTGATCCACGGATGCCGCAAACAACGTGCGTTGGAACATCTGGCTGATCAGTGCATGGGTCAGCGAGTTGCGTTGGCAGGCTTCGTGCCGGTACATCTTGATTGATATCGTCAATGCGTGCTCGAGCTGATCTGGCGTGAGATGTATTGTCATCCTGGACAGGATGAGCGGGCAGGAATGCAGCAGGCGAGCACGAAGCCCTTCGACACTTTCTCCGTCTTGCGGGATCACGGGAGATGCCTCCAATGCGGCGAGGAAGACCCCTGAAAGCCACGTGAAGATTGAGCGTGCCATGCTTGGATCCATGGCGGATACGTCCACACGTCCGAGCATCTGCTTCAGTGCTTCCGCCGATCCGGAGAGGAGGCCTATTGAAATGGCCAGTGGAGGCTGATGCTCCCAGAATCGACGGACCGCTTGCGGCATTCCTTTTAGCGCGGGAACGATATTGCCGCAGCGAAGTGGCCAAGCTCCATCGTGAAACATTTGGATGAGGATCCAGTGCTCAAGGGATGCTCGTAGCGAGAAGTGGTGCGTTGTCGAGACCGAGCCTGGGTCGAAGCCATGAGTGTTGGATTTTGTCTTCTCGACGCCCTTCTGCTGCAACTCGCGCTCCCGATAGCTGAGATCTTCCTCGGGGGAACAACGTAATGAGCGTAGATGATTGATCCGCGTCTGGAACCCTTGGCGGGGTTCGATGCCGTGCCGGGATGTTGCGGATTCAATCGTTTGAATCAATCCAATGATCCATCCCTCTTCAGAGAGGATTGTGTGATTGACGGAGACGTTGCTGATTCCTTGACGAACATGATCGAGTGCGATCTCTGCATGGCTCAGCGCTGCTTGAGCGTCCCCCAATTCCGCAAGGACGGAGGCCCTCTTGGCTTCCCAGAAAGGAAGCCCCCAGTTCTCCGGCCACTTCCTGAGCACGCCGCGCACTGCCTGCTCATCGAGCCGTAGGAGGTAATGCCAGCACTGGGCATGGTACCACCGAGCCTTCCAGGCCGATTGCAGACACACGACCTGTTCAAGGCGTTTGAGCCAAAGCACATGCTGGTCCTCAAGCCGATCCTGCCAAGCGTTGTTGATCAGTGCGAACGCGAACTCCACCCAGAGTTCCGTCAGTCGGTCGCTGTTGCCCTGGGGGATTTCAGGCCGTGTTGTGAGGCTCTGGAGATCGATGAGGTCTGGCTTGGGGTTCACGCCTTCCAGGAACTCATGCAACGCCTGGGCAAGCCACTGCGTCAGGGGGACAAGAGCCCGGCGAAATCTCCATAGAAACTCATAAAGCGTTTCTGCCCGCTCGGCGATTGGCTGGGATTTAAGCAGGGGTAGAATTCGCTGGTCGCGAGGGTTGTCCAACCAGTGGCCGATCTCAAGCTGCAGTCTCAGCCGGTTGGGCTCGGGAATGACGACCCAACCAGGGTAGAGGAGGCGTTCGCTGCGCCAGTTCTGGACGTGGCGGCGAAGCGCTTCCATGGAGAGGTTGTCAGTCTGGACTGGAGTCTCGGGGCCGGCCACCAACTGCGGTATGGCTGGCGGTTCGAGGAGTGCCGGAGGCGCCGTGTACGCTCTGGAGGACGGCGTCGCGTGCTTGGGACGTGCCGGCCACGAGCTCATGTCCAGCGGTCTTCCGTTGTGCAGGCTGAGCAGCAGCCACTCCAGCGACTTGCGGTAGCGCATGGCGGTCGTCCACCGAGACGCTGGAACCAGTGGACCCAGGTCGACCGGAATCACCCGCATGCTTTGGTACAGCCGCTCTTTGGCCGGGGTGAGATCCAGGACGTCGCACAGGTAGATCTTGGGGGCGGAGCTGCCTAGATGGTCCCGAACCCAGCCTGTCCATTGCAGGAAATTGGGATCACTCCCAGAGAAGCCAATCATGCAGAAGACGTTCTCCATGATGGCCTGCTGCACCATGTTGACGTAGGGCGCGAAGCGCGTTGGGTAGGTGCGATAGTCCTCTGCGGTGAAGATGAATGGCCGATGCGACGGAAAGCTGCCGTGGAGTTTGACGATTCTCGGCCGCTCGGCCCGTGCAACGTCAGAGGGGGTCTGAACGAGATCGTACTTGTACTCGTGAACCTTGGTTCGGGCTCGCTCCAGGAGAGTGTCGTAATTCGTCGTGAAGAGGTCTGCCCAGGGGAGGCTCAGAAGCAATTCATGAAGGGGACCGGGCTGATGCTGGGCATCTGGGATCATTTCGAGCAGAAGGTCGTCAAGCGCGGTACGGCCGGTCGCCAGTTCGTATTCCTCCGCCATGCGCAGTACATCGGGAGTGTCTTCCGGCTTCGTGGTGGGATAGAGGGCCTTGCGGAGCCGGTCGGTGAATTGCCACCAAAGCGGAAATGGCGGAGCCGCGCTGCTTATGGCGTCCGCGTTGCGACTGAAGCCAGCGCCGACCATTACGACTGCGCGGCTCTGAGGTTTCCACAGTGCACGCCGGATATGGTCCACGTGCATTGCGTGAGGGAAGTCTGAAGACATGCGAGCGCCTCGAGAGGAGAGCCACCTGGGAGCAGGCCTAACCGGTGCGGCACACCGGCCCGAACTTCCGGATGGATGATTCTACCGGGGACGGGCCTCTCAGGATCCAGCCCGGTCATTCGGACGCGAAGGCGACGGACCCACCAGGAGAGTCGTAATTGACCGACGCCACCTCAGGTCTGCCACGTTCGGGTAGTCACAGAATCAGTGGGTGATGGCGAGGCGGCCACCAGTCGCCACGGCCAGGAAAAGTTGCGCCCCTCCCAGTCCGCAGTGTGCGTCACGTGCAAAGGGGGCCGCATTGGCTACCCAGTGAAGCGACCGCTGTCTGCTGGTGCGACGCCTCGGCTCTTCACCGGGCTGGAATTTTTCGGTGCCAGGTCAATTTGAAATCAATGAAAAGCACCGTCCAGGATTGATCGATGTTCACGAAATGAAGGAAGGTGTAGTTTTCCCAGGAGGAGTCCCGTGAAACATCCTTCCATTGCCGCATGGTTGTGTCTGGCGTCGCTTCCCGCAGCAGCCGCCCCAGACGTCGCCCCGGCCCCTGAATCCCTGTCATCCCAGAGGCTGTCGCATGCGGCCGCAGACCTGGCCTCACGCGGCCGGTTCTTCGAGGGCGGACAGGTGTATCTGTACGCCGAGCGGGGCCAGCAGGACGGCTCGCCCTTCAAGCGGTTCGTCATCGAAGTGGAGCGCTCTGGGGAGTACTTCCTCGCCGCGCATGCGCTGGCGGTGAACGCGGTCCCGGCGGACTTGCGAGAGGCGACCGACAAGGCGTACCCGCTCCAGCGGATCCGCGTGGCCCTGGACGATAAGGGCCTGGGTGAGCTGGACCTCCAGAAGAATGGCTGGCAGCCGGCCCGTGTCCGGGACCTGGGCGCCATCTACCTGAGCGCTGGCCGCCACACGCTGACCTTTTCCAGCGCGGCGCCGCACTTCCCGGAGGTGGACGCGGTGAAGCTCGCGCCCGACGCGCGCGCCGCCACGTTCGAAATGGGCCGCTATGACGCCTACGTGGCCGGCCTGAAGCAGCAGGCGGACCTGCGGGTGGGGCGGCACGAAAAGGTGGATCCCGCGCCCGTGCCCCTGGGGCCGCCGACCCTGCCGGGCCCCGTTCAGGGCGCCGCCTCCACGACCTCTTCCAGCTGGGAGCGGACCCCGTACGTGTTCGACAACCCGTCCGGCAACTACGGCCACACGATGAACGTGCCCGTGGTCTACACGTACTACCGGACGATCACGCTGAACGCCGGCACCAACGTGACATTCAACACGGGGCCCATTGCGGGGCAGGACTACTACGCGGTGGATCCGGTGATGTACTTGTTCTGCACCACCGACAACACAGTGGCGTGGTCCAACGACGACGACGTGGGCCTCCACCCGCGCATCTCCGTCACCATCCCCAAGACGTGTGACTACCAGCTGGTGCTGCGCTCCTACAGCAGCTACTACGCATCCACGCCTTCGGCCTCCGCGGGCACCGTCAACGTCTATCAGAACGGCCTGCTGCTCCAGGAGGGCGCCCCGGTCTCGGGTTACATCGCGAGCGTGGGCACGTCGCAGACCGGCACGCTCAACTACTTCACCGGGTACTCCACCGGCACGCCCCGTCTGTGGTTGTCCACCGAGGGCTTCAAGACTCCCCTGCGCTTCACGGGCGGCCAGTACTGGTACCTGCCGCCCATGGACTTCAACTGGTTCGACGATGCGCGCTTCCGCATCGTGAAGAACACGAGCGCGTACATGGACATGTACCTGCTGGTGGGCGCGGAGGGCGCCTGGTGGATCTACTGGGGGAACGCGGACCTCTACGGCTCCGTGAAGCACCCCAGCAACTCGCCCTTCGCCAACTTCCCGAACCTGAAGCAGGGCGACGCCATGCAGACCGCGCCCTCCACCAACGTCTACAATTGCGCGTCCTGGGCGGGCGGCATGACGAACGGGTGGACCTGGGGCTGCCTCTTCGCCAACAACAGCGGCGGCAGCTGCATCAACGGCACGTGGTACAGCTCGCCCTACAGCTGGTACACGTGGGACAGCTTCTTCGGCAACAGCCCGCTGCGCTACACGGGCGCCATCACCTTCACGCGCACGGACGCGGACGGATACAACGGTGAGGTCGCCGTCTGGTCCACCAACGGCGACATCTCCGGCGCCACCCACTTCTCCGCGCGGCGCGAGGCCAACCGCCACCCACATGGCTATGACTGGGAGAGCAAGCCGGGCGGCCTGGAGCGCATCTTCCATCCGCGCGACGCGCTGAGCGGTGCGGCCTACGGCAGCATCATCGGGTACTACCGGGACGCGGCGAAGGACCCGTACATGCCCTGGTTCGCGCCCGGGACGGCGCAGCGGGTGAGCACGCCGTCGCTCACCCTGGACGAGTCCGTGGCCCTGGGGCTCACCGTGCAGCCCCACGTTCAGCTCACCCGGGAGGAGTCGGACCGGCTCGCCCAGCTCCAGGCCGGCAACGCCACGGCCCGCGCCCGGTTCGACAGCCTCTACGCGGACTGGATGGCGCGGGTGGGCTCACCGGAGCTGGCCGCTCACAGCGACCTGGACGTCTTCTTCGCGCAGCCGCAGTACACCCGCCTGGAGAACTGGCTGCGCACGCACGAGGACGTGGCGGTGCCCGCCCTGATGCGGAAGATCGCCGAGCAGCGGGAGGACGACCGCGACGCGATGCTGGCGGCGCTCGCCCTGGGCCGGCTCACCGGCGAGCGTCACGGCGGTCTGATGGAAGAGGTGAAGCAGGAGTGGCGTCAGCAGAGCTACACGCTGGACGGCGCGTACGTGGCGCCCTCCTCGCTGGCCAACGCGAAGAACTATGTCCGCAAGCTCCTCCAGCGCCAGTACGGCGTCGCGGTGCCCGAAGTGGAGCGAAACGCCCTGGCCCTGCGCGGGGAGGACAGCCACGAGCGCTTCCACGTGTCGCCCAACCCGATGGTGGAGGCCTCCCAGCTCCAGTTCGAGCTGGCGTCTCCCGCGACCGTGTCCGCGATGCTCCTCGATGTCCGGGGCCAGCCCATCCGTGAGCTGAGCGCCGCCGGCCTTCAGTCCGCCGGGCGCCATGCGCTGGCATTGCCCCGCGGCAACCTCGCCCCCGGCGTCTACTCGGTACAGCTGAAGGTC
Organism: Corallococcus sp. AB032C; assembly: GCF_003668935.1. Taxonomy (NCBI): domain Bacteria; kingdom Pseudomonadati; phylum Myxococcota; class Myxococcia; order Myxococcales; family Myxococcaceae; genus Corallococcus; species Corallococcus sp. AB032C. Next base: position 77,831 of record NZ_RAWP01000018.1, read on the forward strand.
GGGGACCGCGTGCTCACCCGCAAGGTGGCGATCCAGTAATCGCGCGGTCCGTGAGCGCTACGCCCAATGTCCGGGCGTGGCGCTCCTGTCTTTCATCTCTCTCTATCAGCTCAGTCGTCCCTGAGAGCCTTCACATCTTGCTGCAACCATCGCGGGTGTCGCCGGTGCGGCGCCCGACTCACGAGGACTCATGAAAACGAGAATGAACCTGTCGATTGTCACGCTGGTGGTTCTGGCGATGTCCACGAGCGCTAGCTTCGCCGCCACAGCTGGCGCAGGGAATGTGTGTGTGGCTCATGGCTCGCCGCCGTCTGGCTTCCCGAGCTGCGTGTGGTCGATTCCGGTGACGGGTGGCGAGGTGTTGCTCGACACGGTGGGCAGCGCCAGCGCGTCGGAACTCCGCAAGGCGCGGGCCGAGGGGCGAGCGCCGAACCTCGCACCCCACGTCGTGACCGACGAGGAGGGCGCGGGCGCGGTCGAGGCGTTGTTGCAAGCGACGGGTGAGCTCTCCGGCGTGATGGGCAGCGAACTGCCGACCTACGAGTTGCCGGACGGCGACGCCCAGGCAACGGTGATGGGTGGCACGCTCATTGGACCGTGGGGCCAGTCAGGCCAGACGGCCATGTTCGGGGTCTATATCTACGACTGGGGCAACGGCCACCGGACGATCATCTTCGAGTTCAGCGAGGGCAACGGCATCTTCTACGACACCGATATTGGCTGGGGCTACCTGTTCTGAAATGCCCCCGCGGTGCCGGGTGACAAACCCTCTCAACGCCGGGCCCTTGCCAGTGCGCAGGCAAGGGCCCGGTGGGTCTGGGCGAAACCCGCCCAGCCTGCTGGGGACTCATCTGCCTCTCGTCGAGGCCCTCCTCAAGGCAGCTGACTCGCCATCGTCGCGCGGCAACCGATGGGTCGCTAGCGCCCGGCGCAGCATGGTCTCCGTCCATTCGAGTTCTTCTCGGGACAGCCCCGCCCCAATCCAGACAAAGCCCTTCTTGTGCTCGATGACGACGGTCAAACTCCGGAAGTTCGGTTCATCCGTCTCACGGAGGTCGATGTCCTCGATTTGCGACGCTGGGAGTCGTGTGCTCTCTCTCTGCTTCCCGCTCCCGGTGCGCGAATACTCAATCCCCCGTGAAGAGGCGGTGAGAGACCAACCCATGGTGACCTCCCGGATGACGCTCCACAACAGGAGTCCTCCCATGGAAAGGAGCACGACGAGGGCAATCAGCGGCCACATGGAGGCGAGATGTCGGAGGCCGAACGAGCGCACCCAGGCCAGCCCGAAGACGGTGGGCCCACCAACGGCGATGACAATCGCGATGCTCGCCTTCGCTACGAAGAGAGGCCTCCAGCCGCAGCCTGGCAGCTGCAACACCAACCCCTGTGCACCCTGTCGGACTCGGATACGGCTGCCTGGGGGGAGTGACGGTGGCGCCTGCTCGCGTTCGAGTGGCGCTGCTTCGAGACGGGCATCCGCGGGGCGCGCATGCCCGCCGTCCACGCTCAAATCAACGCCCAGGAAACAAGAGAGGGCTTGGGCGAGTTCGAGTGCCTCTTCCCGGTCGTCACTGCCCGAAACCTGCACGGCTCGTGTCGGGGACTTCAACCCTACGGAGTAGAATCCCCAGTCCTTGGAGCCTCCCCCAGTCCCCTTGCCGCGGTGGGAGAGGGCCACGGACGTAAACGACTCGAGCGGATGGGTGTGCGCGGAGAAGAACACGCCGACGCCAGACCGCAGCTTCAAGAGCTGTGTTTCCTTGTTGAGCAGCGCTTTCCAGTCGGACGTCAGTTGATATGCGGCCCACGCGCAGGCGAGTAGCGCCATGGCCCATGCCTGCCATGTGTTCCAGAGGAAGGGCACGAAGAGGGCAACGCCGGGGAAGGCGAGCGCCGCGACCAGCACAACCTTGCACGCCCCTCTCATGAAGCGAGGGACGTCATGCTCGATGGTCAGGTGAGGGCCGAAGGCGGCCCACCGATGGGATCCGCATCGCATCTTGATCAGTAGCCAGCGCCGCCGCAGTGATTGTTCATGCCGTCCTCGGTGCCGTACGGGATGCCGTCCTCGCAGATCTGGCGGCTGGGCGCATAGACGTCCTGCCAGATCATGCCTCCAGGGGAGGGGACCAGGGTGAAGGCGGAGCCGGCGAAGTTTGACGTCCAGAAGCCCATGACGTCGGGGCTGCCCTGCACGGTATCGAGCAACTCGGAGATGTTCTTGCGCGTGTAACGCATGGCGGGCTTCCTTGAGCGGAGTGGAGGCGGCGAAGGGCGAAATCCTAGGAAGCGGCGGGGAAGAGAGCAATCCAGGGGACAGGCTGACGCGAGGACTGGCAGGTCACGCTTGAAGACCGCCGTGCCGACATCCACGTCGGCACGGAATCCTCTCACTCCGCCTCGGCCTTCGCGCCCTCCCATCGCTGGCCGGAGCTGTGATTGAGTGGAATCCACCGGTAGCCCTTCTCCAATGAGGTGGAAGTCCTGCGCGCATTCCTGGCTCAAACTCAAATAGGATGGCGGGATGGACACGGGCGACACCAATACCGCGCTAATGCGCATGGAGGCCGGGCAACAGCGGCTCCGTCGGCAGGTTCGCTGGCTGGGCATTTTGCTGGCCGGTTCGCTCGCCCTGCTTCTGGTGGGGGAGTTGATCCGGTGGAAGAGCGCGTTGGGTGCACCTGGGGAGAGGCCAAGCGAACTTCGGGTGTCGCGCTTGGTCATCCAGGATGACCAGGGGCGGGTACGGGGGGAGTTGGGGCTCGTTCCAGGTGCGCAAGAGCCCTCCTTGGCATTCTATCATCCGCAAGGGCAATGCTGGGCCTCGCTCGCCATGGCCACCCCACCCGGTGCGCCACCTGCGCACCAGAGTGCGTCACTCACGCTCCACGATGAATCAGGCAAGGCTCGGGTCTTGCTGGGGGCTTCCGGCCGCGACAATGGCCTGGTCCTCTACGAATCCGAGGGGCATCCAGCCCTTGCCTTGTATCTTGATACAGACTCCCAAGGCTTGGTCATCAGGGGGAGCGACGCACCGCGGATACAACTCAGGTACACAGAGCACGATGACGCCCGTCTCTCCGAACTCATCTTCCGAGATGAGCAGCGGATGCAGGCTGCTCTTCGGAGAGGAAGCGGGGGAGGGGCCCTGATGCATCCCCTCATTTCTGATTCCCCCTCGGAGCTCGCTTGGTCGGCTGCCCGTGCGTTCTCCGAGGGGAAGTTTCAAATGAGGGGATAGCTCAGGGAGGGGCCTTGAACCTCTACCACCCCGATGGCGAAAGCGTGTTCCGGACGCCCTGACTACACCCTCACGCGCTGACGATCTGAAAGGTATTGCTGGCGTCTCAGCGAAGGTCCTGCCGCACCTGTCGCACCCGGTGCCGCAGGGCCAGCAGTTCCGAGCGCTGGGAGAGTCGCGCGAGGGTCGCGCCACTTGTGGTAGAGCGGGCTGTCCTTCGAGTTGAGGTACTTGGGCCCCTCGGCGCCACCGGCCATGAGACGCCCCCCGAAGCCCGGGGGCCGTCCGTCCGGTGAGCGCAGCGGCAACATCACCCGGCCCCGGAAGAAGTCGTAGCAGCCCGCGCCCTTCTTGCGCGGCTGCACGAGTCCCGTCGCGAGTGCCGCCTCCAGCAGCCCCGCGCGCTCAAGCCGCTCCGCGAGCCGGTCTCAGGCTTCGGGAGCCCAGCCCAACCCGAACGCGCGCGCCGTCTCCTCCGTGACGCCCCGCGCCTGCAGATAGGCCCTCGTCGATGCGCCTTCACTGCTCCAGAGCAGGGTTTGGAAGTGTTCCAGGGCCAGCCTCGTCACGTCGCGCAAGCGCTGGCTTGAGTCCGCCGCCGAGGCCTCGGATTCGGACACCGGAAGTCCCACCTGCCGTGCCAGCTCCCGCACGGCCTCCCCGAAGGAGAGCCCAAGCATGCGCCGGAGAAAGTCCACCGCGTCTCCGCGCGCGCGGCACCCGTGGCAGAAGAAGAAGCCCTTCTCCGGGACGACGAAGAAGGACGGGGTGCGCTCCTCGTGGAAGGGGCACCGGCCGCGAAATTCCTTCCCACTCGGCGTCAGCGCCACGTGACGTGAGATGAGGCCGGGCAGGTCCACCCGGTGACGCAGTTCCTCAAGGGACTGGGGAGAGATCCGCCGCGATGCCATGAGCCGTTCCGGAGGGCCACTCTACCCTGGACGGACGCAGGGCCTGTTGCCCACACTCCAGGGCCGTTACCCCGCTCGCACGGAGACCGCATGTACACGCTCTACTATTCGCCGGGTGCCGCCAGCATGCTGGTGCACTGGGTGCTGCTCGAGCTCGGCCAGCCGCACGCCCTGGAACGCGTCGACACCGGCGCCGGACAGCAGAAGCGCCCCGAGTACCTGGCGCTCAACCCCAATGGCGTCGTGCCGACCCTGCTGATTGACGGAAAGCCGCATTTCGAGGCCGCGGCCCTGGTGATGTCCCTCGCGGACCGCCATCCGGAGGAGGGCCTGGCTCCCGCACAGGGAAGCGCGGCGCGCATGGCCTACTGCCAGTGGATGTTCCACCTGGCGAACATGGTGCAGCCGCTGTTCCGGCAGTGGTGGTATCCCCACGAGCCTGCGGGGGAGGCCCATGCCGAAGCCGTGCGCTCCACCGTCGCGGGCCGCATCGAGCGCGCGTGGCAGGTGCTGGATGCGCACCTCGCCGCGAACGGCCCCTTCCTGCTGGGGAAGACGCTCAGCGTCGCGGACTTCTACCTCGTCATGTTGATGCGCTGGTCCCGCGCCATGCCGAAGCCCGCCACATCGTGGCCGCACCTGGCCGCTGTCGCGACCCAATTGAAGGCGCGGCCTTCGTTCGCGACCCTGTACCAGCGCGAGGGGCTGACGGAGTGGGCATGAGGGGCTGAGGAACGCGCTCGCGGGCGCCTGGAGCTTGCGGCGCAGCACGGGCACCGCCAGGGCGGTGCCGAAGTACGTGGCGAGCCGGGCCACCACGGAGCGCGTGGCGAGCACCTCGAACGAGCCGGAGAACGCGAGGGGCAGGGCGATGGCCGTCTGCGTGAGGATGGCGGCCGTGGAGCACAGTTGCCGTGGGTTCTCGAATTCGCGAGCGGCCGTGCTCCTTCACCTCTCACTCCGCCCTGGCCTTCGCGCCCTCCCAGCGCTGGCCGGAGCTGTAGTTGAGAGGGATCCACCGGTAGCCCTTGCCCTCCGCGCTCAGCCGGCCCAGACCCGGAAAGGGCATGTGCGCCAGGCCGAGCAGATCGCCGCGCTTCGCCGCTTCCGTGAACGCACGGGCCCGCTGTGCCGCTGCCGCGCGCTCATCGACGTCGTAGGCGACCGTCACCGAAGGCTCGCGCAACTGCACCGAGCCGAAGTGCATCAGGTCGCCCGCCAGGAGCAACCGTGCTCCACGGCTCTCCACGACGTAGCCGCTGTGCCCCGGCGTATGTCCCGGGGTGGGGATGGCCCGGATGCCTGGAACGATGGCGTCCCCATCTCCGAACGTCTTCAGCTTCCCCGCGTCCTGGTACGGCCCCACCATTGCCCGCGCCTCCTCGAAGAACTTCGGGTCCACCGCTCCCTTCGCCCGGTCATCGCGACCCAGCCAGAAGCTCACCTCTCGCGCGTGCGCCCGGAGGATGGCGTTGGGGAACGCCCGGCTCGTCTTGGACATGAGCCCTCCGGAATGGTCGGAATGGATGTGCGTCAGCAACACCACGTCAATCTGCTCGGGACGATAGCCCGCCGCCTGGAGGCTTTGCTGGAGCTGGCCTCCCACGCCAGGGCCGAAGAAGCTCCCCACACCCGTCTCCACGAGCACCAACGCGGTGCCGGTGTTGATGAGGAAGGCGTTGATGGACAACTCGACCGGATCCTCCAGGTGGTCGCGCGAGAGCAGCTCCTTCACTCGCCCTGGCGTCGTGCCCGTCGCCACTTCTCTCACGGTCTGGGGAACGGTGCCGTCGGACAGCGCGGTGACCTCGAAGTCGCCGAGCATCATCCGGTGGAACCCGGGGGCCTGGGCCCGGACCTGGGGCGCGGCGGCGTGGACGGCGGACGAAAGCAGGGGAGCACCACTCAGCACCAGCAGGGTGAGGGCGCGAGAGACAGCGAGGAAGGCACCGCGAGCAAGGGGAGTTGTCATGCGCGATGAGATACGCCCCGCCTCCGCTGGGATAAACGGGAGCACTTCGCACACTGCGTTTCACCGCTGAAACAATCCGGAGCGGGAGGTGGAAGATGGACACGTTCACGGCGATGGAAGCCTTCGTCCGCGTGGTGGAGACCGGCACCTTCACCAAGGCGGCGGACGCGCTGGGCCGCCCGAAGGCGGCGGTGACCCGGCTGATCCAACAGCTGGAGGCGCACCTGCGCGTGAAGCTGCTGCACCGCACCACGCGTCGCGTGACGGTCACCCCGGAAGGCATGACCTACTACCAGCAGGCCCTGCGGCTGTTGGGCGAGGTGCGGGAACTCGAAGCCACGCTGTCCCAGTCACGGCGCGGTCCTCGGGGGCGCCTGCGGGTGGAGTCGAGTGGAACGATCTCCCGGCTGCTGCTCATCCCCTCGCTGCCGTCGTTCTACGCGCGCTACCCCCAGATTCACATCGAGCTGGGCGTGAGCGATCGCGTCGTGGACCTCCTCGCGGACAACGTCGACTGCGCCATTCGCGGAGGACCGGTGAAGGACGAGTCCCTGGTGGCACGACACCTGGGGGACCTCTGCTATTGGCTGTGCGCATCCCCCCGCTACCTGGAGCGCCACGGCGCGCCCCTCCACCCGCAGGAGCTGGCGGGTCCGGTGCACGCGGTGGTCAGCTACTTCTCGTCGCTGAGCGGCAAGGAGCTTCCCCTCGTCTTCGTTCGCGAGGGCGAGCGGCTGGAGGTCCAGGGTCGAAGCCTGCTCACGCTCAACGAAACCAATGCGTACCTGGCCGCGGGACTCGCGGGCCTGGGCGTCATGTTCGCTCCGCGTTTCGTATTGGAGCCCTACCTCGCGTCCGGGGAGCTGGTGCGCGTACTGGATGGCTGGCGGCCCGAACCCCGGCCCCTCTTCCTGGTCTACCCACCTACACGCCAGCTGGGCGCCGGTGCGCGGGTCTTCATCGACTGGTTGACGGAGCTGTTCGCGAGCCGGCCCAACCTGTGGCGCGATGAGGGAGGTGCCTAGAGCGCATGGGGGCTGAGGAGTGCACCGGCGGTGACTCGCCTGGGAGGGTGGGGATGTGAGGGGGGCCTGTCGCAATGCGCGTGGCGGCGGAGGCCAGGCAGGCATGCAGCTGCGCCACCACGGCCTCATCCTCTCCCATCGCCGCCCCCACCTCCTTGACGGAGGAGGTGTCTCCTTTATCGGGTGCGCCGCTCGGGCGCGGAGGAACTCGGAGCAGGTGGCGTGGGAAGCATCTCGGTGCGGGCGCGCACCAAGGCTGGCGGCTTCGCGGGCGGCGCCACGGCCTCCCCTCCCAGCTGGCGGGGCGCGGGATGGATGCGGTTGGCCGAGAGGAAGCCCCAGACGAACTCGGTCTGGAGGACCTCCAGGGTCGGCGGCTGGCCGCTACGGTGATACCAATCGGCCACGGGGATGCCGAAGTTGCTCTGGCCATAGCCTTCCTCGCCCAGCAAGTTGACGAAGACGCCCAGTGCCGGAGGAGCCGTTCCCTGGCCGGTGGTGCCCGCGCGAGCGTGGCAGCTGATGCAGGACGAGGTATTGGCGAAGCCTCCCTCTGTCACCGAGTTCGCCAGCCGGGTGGGGCGCCCCATGGAGTCGGTGAAGTTCACCTGCGAGCCCTTCAACCGGTAGCTGAGCCAGCCGATGTCGCCGGGTGAAGGCATGCAGACGGGCTTGCCGCCGGGGCCCGGCACGTCGCAGTGGGTGGTCTGGCCGCTCTTGCCGATGCCCAGGTTGGCGAAGTGCGCCTTCAGCCCGGGAGAGATGGGGCCGCTCGGATAGGGCTTCCCATTGTCGAACACGTAGCTCGGAACGAGCAGGTTGTCGCACGTGAAGCGGGGCTGGGTGAAGTTGGAGGCTGTCAGTCGAGTGTGCATGCTGCCCTCCACCCGTGGCCTTCGTGCTATTATCTGCTTTCGCTGCTCATGGACTGTCACCACCTCTTGGGTCGTGACCCTTGCTGCAAGGAAGCCCCATGCTTCAGAGCCCAAGCAAGCCTTTGTCGACCCCAGCCCCTCCCCAGTTTCGTTGGCTCGGCAGGATCCGCCCCTCTAGCGCGCGGATTCACAAGAAGCCGCACAGGAATCCCCAAGGTCAAATTCACGATGTCGTCGTCGACCTGCCCAAGGGCACCCGCGTGACGGTGATTGGCAAGGAAGGAGCGAACTTGCATGTCAACGCCATTCAGGATGGTAAATCCTTCGAGGGATATATCTCGCAGGAGTTGGTCGAGCATATTTCGCCCCGTGCTCCTGGCTTCGAGGATGCCCTGGCCACCGAGGATTGGCCAGCGGCAGCGCAGCACCTTGGTGCTCTTCAAAAACCGAGATTTGTGATTTGCTGAAGTTATGCAGCGCGAGTGAGTTCGCGCACCTCACCCTGGGCGTGCTTTCCTCCAAGTCGGGCCCGTATCAACGTGTCACCGAAGCCATCGAACGCTTGAGTCTTTCCGCCTCGATTGCGGGAACGCAGTTGTGGTCCGCGCAGAGTGCCCTCGAATCAGCGCAGGCAAAGTTCCAGGTGAAAGTGGTTTCTCGTGAGACCTGGGGAGCCCGTTCGCCGGACAAAAGCAGGGGTTGGGACGAATATCCCCCAGACACCCGCCTGCCGCTCACCCGCATTGTCGTCCACCATACCGCCGACCCGCTGGGGCAGACTGTCAAGGAGTTGGAGCGCAAGGAGCAAGAGGCGGGCTATGCTGATATGCCCTACCACTTCGTCATCACCAAGAACGGTGAGATCTACGAGGGACGCAGGATCAATGTCGTGGGTGCCCATGCGGGAGAGTTCAAGAATAACAAGGACATCACCCGGGATCCTGACCATGGGGCGATTGGTATTGTTCTGACTGGCGACTTCGAGAGCAGGATCGAGAATGGCTGGTCGCCAGATAAGCCCACGCAGGCACAGCTCGCCAGCCTGCAGCGGCTCCTCAATCATCTTGTGTTGAAGTATGGCCTCTCCCCTGAGTCCATCTTGAAGCATTCCGAGGTCAAGCGGGATGGCAAGCCGAAGGTCTGCCCGGGTGAGCACCTGAGCCCTCATGTAGATCTTGGCAGGACAGTCGCGCGCCAGGCTCTGAAAGCGCTGAAGGCCGCCGAAGAGAACTTCCAGGCCGCCGAACAGCATGCATCGACGCTCAAGCTCAAATAGGATGGCGGGATGGACACGGGCGATACCAATACCGCGCTCATGCGCATGGAGGCAGAGCACCAGCGGCTCCGCCGGCAGGTTCGCTGGCTGGGCATTTTGCTGGTCGGTTCGCTCGCCCTGCTTCTGGTGGGTGAGTTGCTCCGGTGGAAGAGCGCGTTGGGTGCACCTGGCGAGAGGCCAAGCGAACTTCGGGTGTCGCGCCTGATCATCCAGGATGAGCATGGGCGGGTGCGGGGGGAGTTGGGGCTCATGCCAGGTGCGCAAGAGCCCTCCTTGGCGTTCTATCAGCCGCAAGGGCAACGCTGGGCCTCGCTCGCCATGGCAACCCCGCCCGGTGCGCCACCTGCGCACCAGAGTGCGTCACTCACGCTCCACGATGAATCAGGCAAGGCTCGGGTCTTGCTGGGGGCTTCCGGCCGCGACAATGGCCTGGTCCTCTACGAATCCGAGGGGCATCCAGGCCTTGCCTTGTATCTTGATACAGACTCCCAAGGCCTGGTCATCAGGGGGAGCGACGCACCGCGGATACAACTCAGGTATACAGAACACGATGACGCCCGTCTCTCCGAACTCATCTTCCGAGATGAGCAGAGGACACAGGCTGCTCTTCGGGGAGGAAGCGGGGGAGGGGCCTTGAACCTCTACCGCCCCGATGGCGAGAGCGCGTTCCGGACGCCCTGACTACACCCTCACGCGCTGACGGTCTGAAACGCATTGCTGGCGTCTCAGCGAAGGCCCTGCAGCACCTGTCGCACCCGGTGCCGCAGGGCCAGCAGCTCCGAGCGCTGGGAGAGTCGCGCGAGGGTCGCGCCACTGGGTCGGGGGTCGCGAGTGAGCTCGGCCAGCTTCGCCAGCTCCGCGTCCAGCCTGCGAAGGGACAGCTCACAGCAGGTGGCGCGGAAGACCTTCACCAGGGCGTCCGCCTCCGTGGGCAGGGTCCGCGTGGCGCCCGCGAGGGCTCGCGCCACCACGCCGGTGGCCGTGAGGCCTCCGGTGGTCGCGGTGCCCAGCGCCATTCGCAGCCCGGCCTCCTGAAGATGCTCCAGCGCCCCGAAGGCGTCCTGGTCCCGCACGCTGGGATTGCGCAGCACACAGGCCACCGCGCGGGCCTCCAGCGCATCCACGCCGCGCTCGGCTGGCGTGACGACCGCGGGGGGCGGGGAAGGCGCCTGGGCCGCCGTCGCTCCCGGTGTCCCGGTGAGCACGCCCTCCAGTTCCGCGGAGGGCAGGCCCACATGGGCGGACAGCGCGTGGAGGAAGGCCGTGCGCATGAGGCCCGGGGGGATCTTCGCCGCGACCTCGCGCAGCCGTCCCAGCGCGAGCATCTTCGCTTCGAAGCTGGCTTCACGTCCCTCGGGCAGCACGGTGGTGAAGAGGTGGCGCGTGAGCGGACGGGCGTCCTCAAGCAGACGGGACACTCCTGCGCCGCCCTCCCGCAGCGCGAAGGTGTCCGGATCCTCGCCTTGGGGCAGCAGCGCCACGGAGGTGGCCACTCCGGCGGCGAGCAGCGGTCCGGCCAGGCGCTCCACCGCGGCGAGCCCCGCCGCGTCCCCGTCCAGCAGCAGCACCAGCTCGCGGGCCTCCGCTCTCGCGAGCATCTGGAGGTGGCCCGGCGTCAGGTGCGTGGAACAGAGCGCCACGGCGTGGCGCACCCCCACCTGATGCAGGAGGACGCAATCGAAGTAGCCCTCGACCAGCACCGCGCGATGCAGCCGGCGGATCTCCGCCCGCGCGAGGTCCATCCCGAACAGCGTGTCCGCCTTGTGGTAGAGCGGGCTGTCCTTCGAGTTGAGGTACTTGGGCCCCTCGGCGCCACCGGCCATGAGACGCCCCCCGAAGCCCAGGGGCCGTCCGTCCGGTGAGCGCAGCGGCAACATCACCCGGCCCCGGAAGAAGTCGTAGCAGCCCGCGCCCTTCTTGCGCGGCTGCACGAGTCCCGTCTCGAGTCCCGCCTCCCGCAGCCCCGCGCGCTCAAGCCGCTCCGCGAGCCGGTCCCAGGCTTCGGGAGCCCAGCCCAACCCGAACGCGCGCGCCGTCTCCTCCGTGACGCCTCGCGCCTGGAGATAGGCCCTCGTCGATGCGCCTTCACTGCTCCAGAGCAGGGTCTGGAAGTGTTCCTGGGCCCGCCTCGTCACGTCGCGCAAGCGCTGGCTTGAGTCCGCCGCCGAGGCCTCGGATTCGGTCACCGGAAGTCCCACCTGCCGTGCCAGCTCCCGCACGGCCTCCCCGAAGGAGAGCCCGAGCATGCGCCGGAGGAAGTCCACCGCGTCTCCGCGCGCGCGGCACCCGTGGCAGAAGAAGAAGCCCTTCTCCGGGACGACGAAGAAGGACGGGGTGCGCTCCTCGTGGAAGGGGCACCGGCCGCGAAATTCCTTCCCACTCGGCGTCAGCGCCACGTGACGTGAGATGAGGCCGGGCAGGTCCACCCGGTGACGCAGTTCCTCAAGGGTCTGGGGAGAGATCCGCCGCGATGCCATGGGCCGTTCCGGAGGGCCACTCTACCCTGGACGGACGCAGGGCCCGTTGCCCACACTCCAGGACCGTTACCCCGCTCGCACGGAGACCGCATGTACACGCTCTACTATTCGCCGGGTGCCGCCAGCATGCTGGTGCACTGGGTGCTGCTCGAACTCGGCCAGCCGCACGCCCTGGAACACGTCGACACCGGCGCCGGGCAGCAGAAGCGCCCCGAGTACCTGGCGCTCAACCCCAATGGCGTCGTGCCGACCCTGCTGATTGACGGAAAGCCGCATTTCGAGGCCGCGGCCCTGGTGATGTCCCTCGCGGACCGCCATCCGGAGGAGGGCCTGGCTCCCGCACAGGGAAGCGCGGCGCGCATGGCCTACTGCCAGTGGATGTTCCACCTGGCGAACATGGTGCAGCCGCTGTTCCGGCAGTGGTGGTATCCCCACGAGCCTGCGGGGGAGGCCCATGCCGAAGCCGTGCGCTCCACCGTCGCGGGCCGCATCGAGCGCGCGTGGCAGGTGCTGGATGCGCACCTCGCCGCGAACGGCCCCTTCCTGCTGGGGAAGACGCTCAGCGTCGCGGACTTCTACCTCGTCATGCTGATGCGCTGGTCTCGCGCCATGCCGAAGCCCGCCACGGAGTGGCCGCACCTGGCCGCGGTCGCGACCCAATTGAAGGCGCGGCCTTCGTTCGCGACCCTGTACCAGCGCGAGGGGCTGACGGAGTGGGCATGAGAGGCTGAGCTGCTTAGGGCGCGCCCATGGGGGCTGAGTAGTGCACCGGCGGGGACTCGCCTGGGAAGGTGGGGATCCGGTCGAGGAACTGCTCGTCCACGAAGCACCAGGCCCAGTTCTCTCCAGGCTCGAACGATTTGATGACCGGGTGGGCGCTGGCGTGGAAGTGCTGGGTCGCGTGGCGTGACGGCGAGTCGTCGCAGCAGCCCACGTGCCCACAGGTCAGGCACATCCGGAGATGGACCCAGTCCCCTCCGTCCTTCAAACACTCCATGCATCCGTGGCCGCTGGGGTGGACGGGAGCCGTCCGGTGCTGCTGGGTGTCTTCCAGGTGGGGACATGCCTTCTTCATGGCTCGCGCTCCGTGTTGGGGTCTCCGACCGATGGCCTCATGGTGTCGAACATGGGGATGAGAGGGGGGCTGTCGCAACGCGCGTGGCGGCGGAGGCCAGGCAGGCATGCAGCTGCGCCACCACGGCCGCACCCTCTCCAATCGCTGCTCCCACCCGCTTGACGGAGTCCGAGCGCGCATCGCCGATGGCGAACACTCCTGGCAGGCTCGTCTCGAACCCCAACGGCTCCCGCCCGGCGGCCTCCCAGGCTTCCGCATGGAGTGGCTCCTCGCCGAGCACCGCGCCCGTGCGCACGAATCCCTTCGCGTCCAGTGCCACACCGCAGCCCGTGAGCCACTCCGTGGCCGGATCCGCCCCGATGAAGAGGAAGAGGTGACGCACGTCGTCCGACTCCTCCCGCCCGCTGGGTCGGTGCCGCCAGCGCACGCGCCGCAGGCCGCGCTCGTCCGAGCCCACCAGCTCTACCACCTCCGTCTCCATCACCAGCTCGATGCGAGGGGACGCGGCCAGGCGCTCGACGAGGTAGCTGGACATGCTCGCCGCGAGCTCCCTGCCACGCACGAGCACTCGGACCCGACGCGCGTGGCCCGCGAGGAACACGGCCGCCTGGCCCGCGGAGTTGCCACCGCCGACGAGCAGGACCTCCTCGTCGGCGCACATGCGCGCCTCGATGGGGCTGGCCCAGTAGAAGACGCCACGGCCCTCGAACTGGCCGAGGTTCGCGAGCGCGGGACGGCGGTAGCGCGCGCCACTGGCCACCACCACGGTCCGCGTGCGCACCTTGCGCCCGTCGGTCAGCGCGAGCGTGAGCGGCGCGCCAGGGGCGGCGCAGCGCAGGGAGGCGACCTCTGCCGGGATGGCCATCTCCACGCCGAACTTCTGCGCCTGCACGTAGGCGCGCGCGGTGAGCGCCTGGCCGGTGATGCCCGTGGGGAACCCCAGATAGTTTTCGATGCGCGCGCTCGCGCCCGCCTGCCCCCCGAAGGCCCGCTGATCCAGGACGAGCACCCGCAGTCCCTCGGAGGCCGCGTACACGGCGGTGGCGAGCCCCGCGGGCCCCGCGCCCACCACGGCGACGTCATAGTGCGTCTCGAAGGCCCCCTCCGGCAGCAGTCCGAGCGCTCGGGCAAGGGTGCTCTCGGAGGGATTCTTCAGGACCGAGCCATCCGGGCACACCACGAGCGGGAGCTCCTCCGCGTGTGGCGAGTAGCGCTCAAGCAGTGAAGCCGCCTCCGCGCCCTGCGCCGGATCCAGCGCTAGATACGGGTGGCCATTGCGCGAGAGGAAACCCTCCAGACGAACCCTGCCCGCGCCCTCGGGAGGGCCCACCAGGACGGGCCCACCGGCGCCTGTCTCGAGCAGGCCCACGCGGCGCAGGATGAGGGCGCGCATGATGCGCTCGCCGAGGTCCGCCTCCGCCACGAGCAGCGCACGCAGCCGGTGCGGGGGGATGACCAGCGCCTCTACTTCCCCTACCGCGTGAGCGTCGACAAGTGAGGGGCGTCCGGAGAGCTGGGCCACTTCACCGAGGAACTGGCCCGGGCCCTCCTCCACGATGGGAATCGAGTGTCCCAGGCCATCACGCCGGGAGAGGGCCACCCGGCCCTGGGCGAGCACGAGCATCCCAGGGCTCGGTTGCCCGGCCGCGAAGAGGCACTCCCCATCACGAAAGTGCCGGACCTCACCGAAGCGCTGCATGCGCTCGATGTCCCGGGCGTCCAGGACGGGGAACATCTGGGGACGGCGCGACTCGAGGTTCGGAGGCAAGGGAGGGGGAGGCATGACCGTGCTCAATGCATGGGCACGGGACGCGCGGGCGACAGCGCACGGGCAGGGTGCTCCACCGGCCGCCTGCCGTGCCCGTGTCAAAACGGAGGCAGGGACAGGAGGTCTCGGTGCACCCATTCCCGTGACACGTGCCTGCGGACAGACTGCGCGCTTTCGACGCTCGTTCACCCTTCGAGGACGCAGGCCATGTGTGCATTCTGTGATCTGGGGATCTGCCATGACCCGGCGCATCGAAGTGGAGCGCTGATCGGTGAGTGGGTTCGCGACACGTGTCGTTTCTGCTCGCTCGGCATCTGCGCGGAGCACGGTCCCCAGGGGCCGAGCGTGGGTGAGACTCCCGTTCGGCTGTTCGATATCCGGAGGTCCCGCCCGTCCGCGAGCCTCACGCCCGCGCCCTTGTTGGAGGTCCCTCGAGGCCTCTTCGCCATGCCCCGTGCTTCGACCACCGGGCAGGTGCACCTGCATCCCAGTCAGGCCCAGGAGGCGCTGATCATCTCGGGGATCCTCGGCTCTCCGATGGGGACGACGCACGCCATCCCGAAGAACATCCATCGCTTCTGGACCGGCGGACCCATGAGTCCCGCGGTGGTCGAAGAGCTGATCGCCGATGGGATCCGGGCGAAGCGGGCGGGCTGGACGTGTCACCTCTGGTATTCCGACGAGGTCGAGCGGGTGCTGGACTCGCACCTCGAAGGGGCGATCGCGAAGACGAAGGGCGTCTTCATCTTCTCCAAGCGCCCTCAAGCGCCCCAGGACAAGCGGCCCCTGCGCGCCACCCAACGGCGCAGGCTGGAGCAGGCGGGCTTTCGGGTCCTCGCCATCGAGCGGCTCGACAGCGGTGGCTGGTTGACGGAGCTGGCGAGCCGGGCCGGCAAATCCGCGCTGGCTGGCATCTGGGATGACGTCAAATACTTCTCGGACCTGGCGCGACTGCTCTATCTCTACTTCGTCGGGGGCATCCACATGGATGTCGACATCTCGCTGGGCGACATGGACCTGACGCAGCAGTATTTCCACAACGACCCGGCGGGACAGGTCCCGCTCATGGGCAGCCTGCTGCGTGACCAGCGCGACGCGTTGATTCCGAAGCTCCGCTACCTCAAGCGGATCCGTCAGCAGAGCGTGCTCACGCAAGAGGAGTACGACGAGTACAGGGATGCGCTGCGGGCGGCGGTGACCAAGGGCGTGAACGCCGCGGGCATGTTGAACGCGTTGATCGCCTCGCGCGGTGGTACCACCCACCTCAAGGATGCCATCGCCGAGTACCGACGGCGCACCGACGGCACCGGGGACTTCATCACGGGAATGGGGCTCGCCCCCATCCTGCTCCTCGGAAGCGCGAGGACGGGCAACCTGGACCAGGCCCTGAAGTGGACCGTCCCGCCGTACCTCGTGCGCCTGGATCCGGACACCGAGGAAAGCAACCTCTGATGGATCACGCCACCCAAGGCCATCGTGGCCCCGCCGCGCGTGAAGCCGCCGCCCCCCGCGCCAGGTAGGATAGGGTTCGACGCGTCGTGCTACCCAGGGCTCCCCTCCCATGACCTTCGCTTCACTGGGCCTGTCGGACGCGCTCGTCCGCGCCGTGGCCGAACTTGGATACGACGAACCCACGCCGGTGCAGCGCGCGGCCATCCCCGTGGTGCTGCGCGGCGGCGACGTCCAGGCTTCGGCGAAGACGGGCTCGGGGAAGACCGCGGCGTTCCTGCTGCCCCTCCTGGAGGCCTTGCGCGCCCGGCCGGGTGGGACGGTCCGGCCGGTGCGGGCCTTCATCCTGGTCCCCACGCGGGAGCTCGCCGCCCAGATCGTCGACTCCCTCCAGCGGTATGGCCGTCACCTGAAGAAGCCGCTGAAGACCTGCCTCGCGGTCGGCGGCGTCTCCGCGAACCCGCAGATGCTGGCGCTCCGGGGCGGCGCGGACGTCGTCGTGGCCACACCGGGCCGCGCGCTGGACCTCGTGGAGCAGAACGCGCTCCGGCTGGGGGAGGTGGAGACGCTGGTGCTCGACGAGGCCGACCGGCTGTTTTCCCTGGGCTTCGCTGACGAGCTCAACCGCCTGCTCACGCTCCTGCCCGCGCGCCGCCAGAACCTGCTGTTCTCCGCCACGTTCCCGCCCGCCGTGCGTACGTTCGCGGAGCGACTGCTGCACGAGCCCACGCGCATCGACGTCGATGACGGCGAGTTGCCCTCCGCGGATCTCATCCTCCAGCGGGCCATCCAGGTGGATGCGCCCCGGCGCACGATGCTCCTGCGGCAGTTGCTGGAAACCCACGCGTGGTCCCACGTCCTCACGTTCGTCGCCAGCCGCTACGCGGCGGACCATGTCGCGCTGAAGCTCAACCGCGCCGGCATCCCCGCGACGTCGCTGCACGGAGACCTCAGCCAGGGGGCCCGTACGCAGGCGCTCGCGGACTTCAAGGCGAAGCGCGTGCGCGTCCTCGTCGCCACCGACGTCGCCGCGCGCGGCCTGGACATCGCGGGCCTGCCCGCGGTCGTGAACTACGACCTGCCGCGTTCGACCGTGGACTACGTGCACCGCATCGGCCGCACGGGGCGTGCGGGCGACCAGGGCGTGGCGATCAGCTTCGTCAGCGCGGACACCGAAGCCCACTTCCGCCTCATCGAGAAGCGCAACAACCTGTCCGTCGCACGAGAGCAGGTGGCGGGCTTTGAGCCGACGCAGACGGCCGTGTCCGCCGCACCGCCGCTGGATCCGAACGGCGGCGTGAAGGGCCGGCGCAAGAGCAAGAAGGACAAGCTGCGCGAAGCCGCCGCCGCCGCTCCCCCGAAGCGCAAGCCGTAGCGCCCTTCATTTCGCGCTATCCGAGCGCAGCCTTGCCGTCCGGCTTTCGCTGGAACCGGTAGAGCACGAAGCCCACCGCGAGCGCGATGGCCCCGGCGACGAGGTTCTCTCGCTCCGCGCTCAGCGCGAAGACGACGCACAGTGCGGCGGCGGCGAGGGGAATCACGGGCCCCCCCGGGATGCGGAACGCGTTCGGGGGCGCCTGGAGCTTGCGGCGCAGCACGGGCACCGCCAGGGCGGTGCCGAAGTACGTGGCGAGCCGGGCCACCACGGAGAGCGTGGCGAGCACCTCGAACGAGCCGGAGAACGCCAGGGGCAGGGCGATGGCCGTCTGCGTGAGGATGGCGACCGTCGGCGTGCGGTAGCGCGGATGCAGCGTGGCGAGCGCGGCCGGGCCAAAGCCATCCTGGGCCAGCGCGTACAGGTAGCGCGGTCCGGCGAGCACGGTGTTGCTGTTGGTCCCCAGGATGGACAGCACCCCGCCCACCGCCATGAGGAGCCCACCCCAACCCCCGAGGAACCGCTCGGCGGCGTTGGCGAGCGGCGTCTGCGCGTCCGCGACCCCGGGCAGCGTGCCCAGCGCCACCCACTGCACCGCCGTGTAGATGAGCGTGACGACGCCTATCTGCACGATGAGCGCGAAGGGCACGTCGCGGCGTGGGTTCTTGAACTCACCCGCTGGAGCCGCCGTGTTCTCGAAGCCGGCATAGGCGAACAGCAGCAGCAGCACCGCGGACCCCAGGTTGCCTCCATCCCTGGGAGCCACCGACGTCGCCAGCGGCACGGACACGGAGAAAAGGCCCACGGCGATGAACACCAGCAGTGGCACCGTCTTGGTGACGGCGAGGAACACCGCGGTGCGAGCGCCGCTCTTCACGCCCACGACGTTGATGGCGGTGAGCGCGAGCAAGGGCACGGCGATGGCCAGGCCCTGGCCCAGGCCCGAGTTCGCCGCGGGCCACAGGAAGCCCAGCGCGCGGGAGAAGCCGACGGACAACGAGGCCACGGACGAGACGCGCGCCAGCCAGGTCATCCAGCCGACCTGGAACCCCACCCGTTCTCCAAAGGCTTCACGCGTGTAGAGATAGGCGCTGCCGGGCTTGTCGAAGTAGCTGGCCGCCTCCGCGAAGCAGAGCACGAGCAGCAGCACCGCCAGCCCCGCGAGCACGACGGCGCCGGTGCTGGCCGAGCCCAGGTTCGCGGCGGCCGCCGCGGGCAGCAGGTAGACACCGCTGCCGATGACGTCGTTGATGGAGAAGCCGACGATTTCCCAGCGCGATACCGCGCGCCGCATGCCTGGCTCAGGAGGAGGCGAATGGGTTCCGGTGGTCATGGACGGAGGGGGAGGGGAACCCACTGGAGCACAGATGCGGCGAATCCGCGAATTCGCGAGAAGCCGTGCTCCTGTCCTTCGCCTCCAATCGAACTGGTTCCGAAGGGCATGGGCAAGGCAGTAGCTTCGCCGACTCGTGGGCGCGTACGACTATCGCTGTCTGTTGAGCGGCGTCTCCCTGCGCGGCGCGGATTTTCCGACGTGTTGTTCATCGTCCCGACGCCGCCACCCGCTTGGCTCACCGACGAGGAGAAGTACGAGGCGCTCATCCCGTTCACGTTCGGAGGCGCCGACGTGAGCGGGTCGTAGGACACGCTGGTCTTTGCGTGGCAGCTGAATCGCCCCGGTTCCGCTGATGCTGCCAACGCGGTTGCCGCCCCATTCGGTGAGCCAGGATGTGGACCGGCTGGCACCGCTCGACACCAAGAGCGGCGCCAACGTGGGCATCCGCACGCCCTGCGGGACGGGATCGCAGAATAACCGGCTCAAGCGCTCTGCTCTACCTGGCCCCGAAGACGCAGGAGGCTTGCGCTCAGATAAGGACTTGTGTCGACGCGCCATCGATTCGACATGGGCCTGCTTTGTAGAAGGTACTCGACCGCTGGAGCATGAAGTCCTGTCGCACGCATGATGGAGTCGAGGCTTGAATCCTTCTTTGCCAGTGCATCGACGAATCGAGTCACCAATGCGGGCAGTCTCAGCTTCTCCTCGATCCTGGCTTCTCGATCTGCGGACTGAAGACTCTCCGTCACCGCATCCAAATCGGGAGGAAATCCATGCAGGCCTGCGATCCAGATCAACTCCGCATCAGCCACGTTCAGCAGGCGAGCGGAGTTCCTCGACGAGGGGAAGAGGCGCTGGGCGACATCCGTACCAATGCCCTCTAGTTTGAAATCAAATAGCGCCGCCCATATGAGTGCAGGCGAAACGAAAGCCTTGAGCTGCCACGTGGCCTCTAACCGCTGAAGCTCCCACCAACGGTGTGTCACCTGCGCGGGGATGAAGATGAGTTCTCGGTTTTCGACAAGGACACGAGCCCAGGCGTCCTTCTGGGTCTTCCCCGCGATGACATCCGGTTCCACTGCAGGCGTGAACATAAGGACGCCCCGTCCTCTCCAACCGCGCTCCGCTTCCAGACGGCGCTGGATGCCCAGGTAGCGCCCTTGTTGATCTCCATCTCCGGTCGAAAGACTGTAAGAGTCCGTCGACTTCGACTTGCAGTCGTAGTGCGCGACCTCCTGCGGGTTCGATGGGCCGTTGCGGCCGCGGAAAACGACTCCGTCAGGGACGGTTCTCCCAGAAAAGGCGATTCCCAGCGGGAGGTGCCATTGGAACATCGCATCCAGCACCCGGGCCGTCGCCTCCTCGAAGAGACGGTCTTTGCACGTGGATGCGTAGATCGGCAGCAGGAGGGGATCCGCCTCCGAAAGCTCGCGCCGTTCTGGATCGATTTGAGGAACAAGCGCAGGAGATGGCACTTCCCCAAGTGCGGTCGACGCCACGGAAAAGGCCGCCTGCAGCATCTCCACCAGGGATTCAAGTGCGCCTGGGGAGAGCATGGCCTCCAGGGTGCGCAGGCGGGCCGCATGGACGCCCAGCGTGTGCAGGAACATGTTCTCCCGTGCATCCTCGATGTCGTCGTTGACATGGAGGACGATTAGGGCCGATGCCTTGGAGAGCGCCCGGATCGCATAGAGCGCTGGCGAGTTCCTTAGAAGGAAATAGACGGCACATCCCGCTGGCAGCCCGGAACGATGGAGTTCGACGAAGCCCTGTGTTTCCTCTCCCACAGTGAATCCGGAGCGCTCGACCGTTTCCCGCAGCACCTGTCGCGCATCCACCGGAATGAACCGGGTGTCATCTGCACTGAGCTCCGGCATCACGTCCTCGTCGCAGTCGGGAACTGAACTTGCGGTCAGTGTAATGACCCCGACTGACGCGAGTTCCTCCAGTGCCTCCGAGGCGGCTGAGTACCGAACCCGCTCACTCCCGATCGCCAGGAGGATGCTCAGCAGGCGGTCAGCCGCCTGTAGCATCGGTGATCCCCCAGGCATGCAAGTGGGACTCCATGAGTAGGAAATGTTCCTCGTGCATATGGATGGCGCCGGGCTTGAGCATAGCCTTCGCGACCTTCGTCCTGCCGTTGTCGCTCAGATACGAGATTCGCACCTCCACGGTCTTTACCTCCACCTCCTTCGTGAAGGCCTTCGCCTCCCTGGATAGCCTGCGGAAGTCGCTCAATGCATCTTGAGCGTCTGTGGTCGCGGTCACCTTGAGGAGGTTGCCGTTCGCCGATAGGACCTCGATCTGTCGCAACCGCACGCCGGTGACATTGAAACCGGGAATGGAGACCGCCGGCATCAAGAACCCCGGATCCTTGAAGACATCCAGATTGTACTTATGGGCCGCCGAGATCGGAATTGCATCCGGGTTTCCCCAGAGCACCGCACCCAGGGCTCTGCGGACTCCGATCGCGAGCTTCTGCCCGGGCGTACGCTGTGTCAGCAAGGTCCCTTTTTTGTCGGGTGATAACCGGAAGTACGTCCACCCCGCCCCTCGCTTGAACGAGGCGATCCTCAACTGCTTCTTGGCCGTGATTTCACGGCCATCCTTATTGGGACGCTCGTAGTAGACCACCACGAGCAACCCGCCTTTTACACGCTCAATCCGGACTTTGACTTGACGATCCTCCTTCTTGCTTCCGGAGAGCATCGCCTGCAGGTGCTTTTCCAAGGCGGTCCCGAACTCATTCGGCTCGACCTTCTCGAGCTCAATCTTAGGAGCGGTGAATGAACCGAAGGTGCCCGAGAACTCGATAAGCCCGGGCCTCAGTGCTTGTTCGATGATGGGGTCCACGCTGGAGATCCCAAGCCTCTCGACCAGGTGGAAAACGATTACATCCGCAGGGGTCGCCTTCAGGTAGGGGATGGAGTGCGTTCGGGCGATGTCCTCCAACAACTCCTTGTCGATGCGGCACCCTGTCACGAGCCTCTGCACGATGAGAAGAAGCCTCGTGCACTCGTCAGCTCCAAGTGTCGCGACATGCTGCCGTGCCGCCTTCCACGACTTCACGGGATGCTTGAGTAGGGCCGACAGCGCGCCCGTGGACAGCTCGCCAAGCAGATCGTCAAGTTTGGGCTCGAATCCCAGCCCGATCAGACCGATGAGGGGTAACGACGACGGCATGGGGTGCTCCTGAACAATCAGCCATCCGTTGAGACCGGACGAAATTGGAGCCACCATCCTAATGAGAGCCTGCGTCTTGCTCATTAACCCCAAATAGGTAGATGAGCACCCCGTCATCCCTGCGTCCCAAGGGCCTCTTCGCCTCGCCCCTGGCCCTATTGCTGGAGGACCATCAGGACCTGGAACTCACCACCAGTTGAGCAAGATGAGCCAGCGAGGTGAGGCTCTACTCAAGGCTAACAAGCCCCTACAGGACTAGCTCCAGACCGTCCGCAATCCTGAACCCGCGCCTGGAGAGGGTCCGCCGCAAGGAGCCCCGATGCATGGCCGGAGCGGCTCGTTGGGCCTGGGCGGCCTCCGGGCGTATCGACCGTCGCCCAACCCGCCTCGCATCTGAGCGAGGACGCCCGCAGACAGTAGGCTGCCCCGCGCCATGCGATGGAGCACCGCGCCGCAGCGGCGTATCGCGGCGTCGAGACGCTCCTGGCCGAGGCACAGAAGGCGAAGGTAGAGGGGCTGATGTTCCCAGGTCGCCATCCGGGACTTGGGACGCCGAACTGGATCATCCTCAACCGGGTCAGCGTTAGCGGATACGACCCAGCAACGCGTCCGCACATCTTTCCTGTGGTCGTCCAGGCGGTGGTAAATCCATTTCGCAGCGTGTGCTTCGCAACGCCGGCCCAGGTGATGGACGCGGGGACTTGCTCGGAGGTGGTGGCGGTACGGGGCTGGGACAGCACGGCCAACTTGGCGGCGCTGCCGGTGCTCACCGTGACGCTGGCCGCGTCGGACGTAGGTGCGGCCTGCCACCTGAGTCCGGACTGCTCAGACGCGGCGGTGAGCCTCCAGAACGTGCAAAATGAATGAAGGGTCCTTCTACGTCCGCGCCGTTACTCCTGGCACTCTGACCGCGACCGCGACGTCCAACGCTCTGATCGCGACACAGGGCCGTCCGCTGCGCCTCCGGAGTGCTGGCGCGGGGCGGGGCGGGGAGTCACGATGGTGCAGGTGCCGCGCATCCCCGCGCGGTGTCCCATTCCGTCAGGAGGCACACCATGGCCGACGCGAAGGTTTCCATCACCTACTGTACCGCTTGAGGCTACCTGCCCCGGGCCGCCCGTGCGGCGGCAGTACTGAAGGACGAACTGGAAGTGGATGCGGAGCTGAAGAAGGGCGGGTCGGGGGTTTTTGAAGTGGCGGTGGATGGGAAGGTCGTCATCAAGAAGACCGGCCTGGCGTTCCCCACCGAGCAGGAGGTGGTGGACGCGGTGTACCGCGCCCTGAACCCGTGACGTCGATGGCTTCGCCGCCCGTTCCTGGGAGAGCGGGCGGGGCCTCCCACCTCACGCGAGCAGCCGTCGCAGTGCCTCCGCGAGGCGGATGTGCCCCTGGAATGCGCCGCTGCCCTGCGGCGTCTCGCCCTTTTCAATGGCATGGGCGAAGCGCACGCCAGCGTCCGCCTCCAGCCGCTCGAAAAGGCCCTGGAGCTTCGGGTAGTCGCGGCGGTCCAGCACCTCGTGGTACCGGGTCCACCGGGCGATGCCGATGAAGTAGGCGTCCGCCAGCGTGCGGTGGTCGCCCAGAAGCCATGGCGTATCGCCCATCAGTGCCTCCAGGTTCGCGTGCGCGGAGACCACCTTGCGGGCCCCCAGGTTCCGCAGCGCCTGCTTTTCGGACTCCGGCAGTTCGGCGTGCTCGAGCGCGTACCAGAGCGGCGAGAAGGCGCCGAAGAAGGTGGTGTTCAGGTACGCGAGCATCTGGTTCAACCGGTCGAAGTCCTCGGTGCCCTGGGCGAACGACAGTCCGGTGCCCACGCCGCGCGCGCCCAGGTGGTTGAGGATGGCCATGCTTTCGCTGATGCGCGCGCCTGTCTCCGCCATCAAGGTGGGCGTCTCCGCGATGGGGTTGATCCGGCGGTAGTCCGCGGTGGTGACGTCCTCCGGCATGGCGATGCGGCACAGCTGGTAGGGCCGGCCCAGCCACTCCAGCGCGACGATGGATCCAAACGAGCAGTCAGAGGGGACACCGTAGAAGAGGGTAGGCAGTGCCATGGTGATGCTCCTGTCCGAAGGGGAAGGCGTGATGCCTTCGATGGGGACAAGATGGCCGTGGCAACGCGCGCCGTGTAGACAGCGGAACGCGAACGCAAGGTCCACACCCGTGGACGATGAGGCGCGGCCCTTGAATCTCAATGACATCCATCTCTTCGTCCAGGCCGTGGAGAGCGGTGGCTTCGCCGCGGCGGCTGGGCATTCCCAAATCCACGGTGAGCAAGCGCGTGGCCGAATTGGAGGACGCGCTGGGCGCCCTGCTGATTCAGCGCACGTCGCGGAGCTTCACGCTGACGGACGTGGGGCGGGACTTCCTCGACCATGCCCGCGCAGCCGTGATGGAGGCGGAGGCCGCGGAGAACGTGGTGCGCCGCCGGCAGGCGGAGCCCCGTGGCGTGGTGCGAATCACCACGTCGGTCCCCACGGCGCAGTTCCGGTTCGCGGACCGTCTGCCGCTGCTGGCGCATCCCAAGGTGCGCGTCGAGCTTCACGCGACGGACCGCTTCGTGGACCTGGTGGAGTCCACAATCCTGGTGGCGTCGCCCGGCTACCTGTCCAGTCGCGGCAGGATTCGCAGGCCCGAGGGTGCGTGTGCTTCCCGCCTGGACCGCGGGCACGGTGACGACGACGATCCTGACGCCACACCGCAGGGGCCAGCTGCCCGCCGTGCGCGCCGTCATCGACTTCCTGATGGAGGGCGCCGGCGAGGCGTGAGCCACCTGCATCGACGCGCTTCGCCGACCTGCTACGTCAGCCGGACTGATCAACGTCGAGGTTGTGAAATCACTGTTCGCCGGAATTGCTGGAGCATGATATGCATTGCGGTGGGATTGTGACTGCTTGTGCAGACGCCTGCCGCGACTGGATACGCGGTCGGTCGACGGCCCAACTTGCGAGGACTCATGAATACGAGAATGAACCTGTCGATTGTCACGCTGGCTGTTCTGGTGATGTCCACGAGCGCGAGCTTCGCTGCCACACCTGACGTGGGGGATGTGTGTGCCGGGGAAGGCTCGCCGCCGTCCGGATTCCCGAGCTGCGTGTGGTCGATTCCGGTGACGGGTGGCGAGGTGTTGCTCGACACGGTGGGCACCGCCAGCGCGTCGGAACTCCGCCAGGCGTGGGCCGAGGGGCGAGCGCCGAGGCTCGCGCCCCACGTCGTGACCAACGGGGAAGGCGCGCTCGCGATCGAGGCGTTGCTGCACGCGACGGGTGAGCTCTCCGACGTGCTCGGCAGTGAGTTGCCGACCTACGAGCTGCCGGACGGCGACGCTCAGGCGACGGTGATGGCTGGCACGCTCATCGGCCCCTGGGGCCAGTCAGGCCAGATGTCCCTGTTCAAGATCGCTTTCTACAACTGGGGCAACGGCCACTGGACGATCATCATCGAAGTCAGCGATCACAATGGCTTCTTTTACGACACCAAGATCGGCTGGGGCTACCTGCTCTGAGTTGATCCGCCCGCTCAAAACCGGGCCCTTGCCGGTGCGCAGGCAAGGGCCCGGGTGCACCTTCTCGCGTGAGTCCAGAGCGGGCAATGGCTGCTCACCGGGCACGAGGAACTCAAAGCGCGAGGGGAGTTCATCCGTCCAGCCAGAAGAAATCGTCCTCGCTGGCCAGCGCATTCTCCAGGAACTCGCTGAACGACGGCGCGATGACCTTCGTATGGACCGGGTCCGGGAACGTCCCATGGTACCCGTCGCGCATCGGGTAGGGACCTCGGCGTTGCGACACGTCCACCAGGATGAAGTCCGTGTCCTGAAGATCCACGAGTGCATACCAGTCGGGGGGGCCGTTGGCGTCCGCATCTCTCCCCTGGATTGCCACTCGCCCGCGGCGCACCTGCGCGAGAGGAAGAATCCAGAAGTTGGTGTCCGGCCAGGGCCTGAAAAGCGCGGCTCCGTCACAGTGCAGGTAGAAGGCTCGGAGGTCCTCATCGAGCTTCCAGCCTACGCGTTCCTCGAACGCTACGATCTGCGCTGGCGTCGCAGGTGGGTTTGGGAAGTGGCGGTGGGTAATCTCCGCCAGCAGGCGCTGAATGTTCGTGGACATGATTGTGCGCTCAGTCCGCGTACGGGCGCTCGGGGCCGGGCGTCAGCCACTTCCCTCCGGGCGCGTAGCAGGCCGGGGACTCGGCGTTGATGACGGTGTGCACCTCATCGGGAACGGGGAGGATGTTCCCAGGAGCCGTTGGAGCCCCTCCATGGAGGAAGTCGCGGAGGTGGTGACCGGGCCACGCTCGGCCCGCCGTGTTCGGCCAGGTGCCAAGCTCCTTGGCCCACTCCTCACGGAAGCGGATGCGGGAGCGGGACCACACCTTCCGAAGGCTTTCTGGGTCGGCGACTGTCGGTAGTCGCAGCAGCAGTGGGTGATTGCGAGGCGACCACCGGCCTCCGCGGGCATGAAGAGGTAGCGCCCCTGCCAGTCGCCCTTGATGTCGGCCAGCCACATGCAACCCATGAGGGGGAGTCCCTGGGCCGCGCACTTCGACTCGCAGCGGGACAGGAACGCGGCGTGCACTGCCATGGCCCGTAGTAGATGGTCGTGCGCAGTTGTCCGCCGTCCGGCGTCGTGAAGTTGGGGCTGACCCACTTCGTGTGCGCCGGGCCTCCTCCTCCGCCGACGGTGGCCGAACCGCACCCTACGAGGGCGAGGAGCGCGGCTGAGCTCACGGTGTCGCGGAAGACGAATGCAGCTGTCATGGCAATCGATGACAGCACGGCCAGGGTCGCTAGGCCAAACGTTCGCTTCAACTCATGGTTGGCGTGTCGCCTTCTCGGCGCCAGTTCAACCGTACGCGCGTACCTCGGGGCTCCAGGGCTTCGATGAACAGCGTCCACCCGAAGCGCTGGGCCAGCCGTTCCACCAGCGACAGGCCGATGCCGTGGCTCTCGCTCCCGGGTTCGGCGCGGCCAAAGCCAGCCCCCGTGTCGGTCAGGGTCCACGCCTGGGGCTCGATGGTGATCACGACGCGCCCTTCGTCCGTGTAGGCGAGCGCGTTCTTGAGGAGGTTTCCCATCATCACCCTGGCGACGGATGCAGGGACGGGCGCGTGGACTTCGCCCGCGGATTCGATGGTGAGCTCGATGCCGTCACTGCGCCGCAGGTGGCCGTACAACGCGAGCAGCTCTCGCGAGACGCGGTGCAGGTCGCAGCGCTCCTCGGAGCGGCGCTCGCGGGCCAGCCAGAGGATGCCCTCCGTCAGCAGGCCCATCTGGCTCACGGCCCGGCGCAGCCGGTCGAACGTCTCCGTGTCTCGCGGCGGATCGAACTCCAGGATCTCCACCGCGCCCTGGGCCACGGCCAGGGGGGTGCGCAGCTCGTGACTGGCGTCGCGGTTGAACCGCCGCTCACGCTCCAAATGCTCCTGGATGCGCGCGTCGCGTGCGAGCAGCGCGTCCCGCAGCGCCCGGACTTCGGCCACTCCGCCGTCATCCTCGGGCGCCATTGCTCCTTCAGTTCGGATCCACTCCACCATCCGCTCCAGCGGACGACCGAGCCTGCGAGCCACGAGGCGGGCGAGGAGCGCGGCGGCCAGCAACGCCAGCAGCGCACTGGTGACAAGCAGTCCAGCGGTCCGCTTCAGGTGGTCCGTCGTGCTCGTCAGGCGCGTCACGTCGAACGCGAAGTACCGGCGGTCCCCTCCAGCGCCGGGGCGCACCGCGACGTGGAAGTGTCCGTGACTCCCGGCGGCCACCTCGTACTCTCTCGGAGGTGCGTCCGGACGCAGGCGCTCCGCGAGCCAGGGCGGCAGCGCGGCGTGGCCGTCATACCGCGTGATTCCGGGGACGTGACCTGGCTCGGTCCGGTCCGCCTCCGCGGCGACAATGCGGCTGAAGATGACGTCCTCGAGGTCGTAGCTGAAGAGCGTGAAGAACCCACCCATCAGCACCAGCGCGAACGCGGCGGACAGCCCCATGGCGCGCTGGAGTACGGCGCGCACCGACCTGCTCGACCTAGCGCGCATCCAGGCGGTACCCCTCGTTGCGCAGGGTGGTGATGGCATCGTCGAGCCCCAGCCCCGCGAGCGCTTTGCGCAGGGCATAGACGTGCGTGCGCAGCGCACTGGACTCGGGCGCGTCGTCCCCCCAGAGCCGCTCCGCCAGCGTGGCCGCGGGAACGGATTCGGGGGCGGCCTCCATCAGCCACCGCAGCAGGAGTGCCTCGGTGCGGTTGAGCCGGACGGAGCGCCCACCCCAGCGCGTGAGCCCGCTCTCCGGCTCCAGCGTGAGCCCGCCCCACGTGAGCTTCCGTCCGCTCGGAGGCACGGGCCGGCGCGCCAGGGCTTCCAGGCGCCAGCGCAACTCACGCAGCGAGAACGGTTTGACCAGGTAGTCGTCCGCGCCCGCCTGGAAGCCCGCTTCCTTGTCCTCGAGCGTGTCCCGGGCGGTCAGCATCAGGATGGGGACGAGCCGGGGCGCGACCTGCCGGTATCGCTCGCACACCTCAAGGCCGCTCATTCCGGGCAGCATCACGTCCAGCACGATGACGTCGTACGGGTGGCCCAGCGCGAGCGCGAGCCCCTCGGGCCCGGTGCTCGCGAAGTCCAACTGGAAGTCCGGCTCCAGGAACCGCGCGATGTTGGCCTGGAGGTCGCGGTTGTCCTCGATGACGAGCACGCGCATGGAAGTAATCCGGATGCTACCCGCAGCTACGTCAAACGAATGTCAGCGCGTGGGTGACGCCTGGCTGACCGCCGCTCCCGCACCCTTCACGGCCTCTCTCCAACGAGGAGTCCCGTGATGATGCGTTCGCTGTTCCTGGGTCTGATGTTCCTGGTCACCTCCATGGCCCACGCCGCGAGCTCCGCGGTCCCCCTT
The DNA here is from genome assembly GCF_003668935.1 of Corallococcus sp. AB032C. Classification (NCBI taxonomy): domain Bacteria; kingdom Pseudomonadati; phylum Myxococcota; class Myxococcia; order Myxococcales; family Myxococcaceae; genus Corallococcus; species Corallococcus sp. AB032C. The sequence continues at coordinate 106,668 of NZ_RAWP01000018.1, forward strand.
GAGGTCCGCGCGGAGGATGGAGAGCGGATTCCCGCGTGGGTCCTGGAGCCGGAAGGGAAGGGGACGAATCCGCCCGTGGCCGTCCTGCTTCACGGCCTCACCCGGAGCAAGGACGACTGGCTGTCGGATTCGGAGCCGACCTTCGGGGGGGCCCTGACGGAGCATCTGCGGAGTGCCGGCTATCGCGTCTACCTCATGGATGCGAGGCGGCACGGCGCACGCGCGACCCCCGACGCGCGGCCCGGAGCCCTCGCGAAGCGAGCGCACGCAGGGGAGCCCGGTCCCTATCAAGCGATGATTGTCGACACCGTGCGCGATGCGCAGGCGCTCCTCACGAAGGTACTCGCCAACGGCAAGAAGCCGCCGAGGGTGCTCGTCGCCGGCTACAGCATGGGGGCCCAGGTGGCACTCTTGCTGGCCTCGCGCGAGCCTCGAATCACCCATCTGGTGACGATGGTGCCACCCCATGTCGACCCCGCGCTGGACGACGCCGCCCCGGTGAACAGGATGGGCCAGGTTCATCAGGCCTGGCTGCTGTTGACCGCGAACCGCGATCCCTTCTCCACCGAGGAGGACACCCAGAAGCTGTTCAAGGCCGCGCCCTCCAAGCGCAAGACGCGCCGGGCCTTCGACAGCGGGCACGCCCTGCCGCGCGAGTACCTGGACGAGGTCCGTCGCTGGTTGGGCGAGACCTGACAGGCCAATGGAGTGGACCTTTGGGATTCGTATGTCTGGACTTTAAAGGTCAACTTCGCTCAGACTCCCGGAGGGACGCCGCCGCCTCTCTTCCGCCTCCCGAGGAGCCATGCCCGACACGACGACCGACGACCTGGCACGCACCGAAGCCTCCCCGCGCCGCAGGCAGCTTCCGCCGACGCGCGAGAGGCCCGTGCACCTCTTCACCATCGACGGCATTCGTTACGAGGCGGTCCGCGAGCTGGTGCTGATGCCGACGGGTGAGCTGCTGATGCTGGCGCAGCGCTTCCCGGAGCACGACAACGCGCTGCCCGGCTTCTGCCTCGTGCGAAGGCTGGCGAACCCCTCCACCTATCTTAAGCGCAAGCGCCTGGGGGAGGAGATTCAGCTGGCCTTCCGCCTTCGCCACCCGGCCATTGCCCAGGTCTTCCACCGTAAGGTGCACCAGGGGGCGCTGCACGTCGTCATGGAGTCGGTGGCGGGTCCTTCGCTGGAGACGCTGGTGAGTGCGGGCGTGGTGCGCGGCCGGCCCGTCTCCGAGGCGTTCGCCCTCTATGTCGGTGCGGAGATCGCGGAGGCCCTTCAACACGCGCACATGCTGACGGACGCGACCGGCCAGTCGCTGGGTGTCATTCACCGTGACGTCAACCCCCGGCACGTCTACGTGGGGACGCAAGGCGAGGTGAAGCTGGCGAATTTCGGCGCGGCGTACTCGCTGGTGGTGGGGCGCGCGGAGTCGCCCGCGAACCTCGTTCGGGGCGATGTGGCCTACGCCTCGCCGGAGTACCTGGCGCGAGCGCCGCTTTCGCCGCGCTCCGACGTGTTCAGCCTGGGCGTGTTGCTGGTGGAGCTCTTCACCGGCAAGCACCTCTTCGACGTGGAGGACGTGCCGCTCCCTCCCGCGAACTTGCGCTATCTCTTCACGGAAATCGTCTCCTCGCTGCCGCTGACACAGATGCAGGTGTTGCTGGCGAGCTTCGGCCCGGAGGACGTCGAGGAAGCCGTGGCTTCACTCTCCGCGGACGTGAAGGCGATGCTGCATGTCGCGCTGCGCGCCAACCCCGAGGAGCGGTTCGCCACGGCGGCGGACATGCGCGACGCCATGCGAGTCGCCCTGGCGAAGCGGCACCCGGGCTACGGCCGGCAGGAAGCCGCGGCGGAGTGGGCCCAGGTGCTGGTGGAGGGCAGCGTCCTTCGCGACGAAGTGGAGTTCGGCGAAGGAGACCTCTTCGGCAATGGGCTGGACGCCTACGGGTTGGAGGACCTGGAAGAGGAGTAGGGCGTCAGCGCGCCAGCGCCGAGGCGACATGGAGGAGGGCCGCGAGGTCCTCCTCGTCCAGCTTGCGCGCGAGGTGGAGAAGACGCCGCAGCTCCGGAGCGTCCTCTTCCTGGGGCTTGGGCTTCGTGCCCTTGCGCACGTCGCCCGTCGCGGTGAGCCCCATCAACTTCTCGGGGGACACCCGCAGCTCCCGGCAGATGCGGTAGAGGGAGGGGACGCTGGGAAGCATCTTCCCTCGCTCCAGGCGGTTGTAGACGGGGTGCACCAGTCCAACGCGCTCCGCGACTTCGGCCTGCGTCAGGCCCAGGTGCTGACGGGCGGCGCGGGCCTCCGTTCCAATGGTGATGCCGAGTTCTTCGTTCATGGCGGGCGCAGCGTAGCCGAGGACACGGAGGGGATGAATGCTGGAGGTCGAAAAGGTCTCGATGGACTCCACGGGTTTTCTGTCGGGCGCGCGCGAAGGGGAGGGATTCCCGGATTTTTTATGTCTTTGGTAGGGTGCGCGCCCCCGCTGGGAGGACGCCGCATGCAAGACGCCTGGGAGCCCGAAGGAAGGCCGTCATGATGCGGGGGCCGCCTCCGGCCGTGCTGTCTCCTGGGGTCCAGGTGCTGGGCTACACGGTGGAGCGCCAGTTGGGGCAGGGCGGCTTCGGCACGGTGTACCTGGCGCGCTGCGAGGGCCAGCGCTGTGCCCTGAAGCTGTTGCACCTGCCGCGCGTGGGCGAGCGGGCGGATCGCGAAGTCTCCATCCTCACCCGGCTGCGGCACCCCAACGTGGTGGGGATCCTGGGCCATGGCTACTTACCGGTGGTCCAGCCGCAATTCGTCGTCATCGCCATGGAGTACGTGGACGGACCCCGGCTGGACGAATGGGCGGACGCGCACAACCCCACGGCGCGGCAGGCGGCGCACGTGCTGCTGGGGGTGGCGCGGGGGCTCGCCGCGGCCCATGCGGGCGCGGTGGTGCACCGGGACGTGAAGGAGGCCAACATCATGGTGCGTGCCTCGGATGGCGTGGCCAAGCTGGTGGACTTCGGCATTGGCGACTACGCGGGCGCGCGTGACTTGACGGCGGACATCCTACCGCCCGGGACGGTGGACTACCGCGCTCCGGAGGCGTGGCGCTTCCTGCGAGCCCACCGCGAGGCGCCGGACGCCCGTTATACGGCGGGCCCGGCGGACGACTTGTGGGCGCTGGGCCTTGTCTCCTACCGGCTGCTGACGGCGCGCTTCCCCTTTGATGGCCCGGACGCCGCCGGTGTGACGGAGGCGATTCTCTCCAGCGCGCCCACGCCGCCGCACGAGGAGAACGCGCGGGTGCCTCGGTCGCTGGGTGACGTGTGCCTGCGGCTGCTGGGGAAGACACCCGAGGCCCGCACGCCGAGCGCCCAGGTCTTTTGCGAATCCCTGGAGCAGGCGCTGCGTGGCGCGGACGCGACGTGGGACGTACCCCTCTGCGACGCCTATGCCGAGGACTCCGCGACGACGGAAGGGCAGGACCTCGACAGCCTCGATCAGTGGGTGAACGAGCCCCGGCACCGTCCCCGACGGGGCAAGCGACTTCCCCCGGGAGATGCGCCAGCGATGGGCGCGGCTGCCATGGCGAAGGAGGTGCCGCCTCCCGCGTCGACCGTGCGTGCGGCGCCCGGGAAGCGCGGGGCCGTCCGCGCCTGGATGGCGCTTGCCGGGGCGCTCGTCGTGGCGGGGGCGGTGCAGGAAGTAGCGACCTCTGGCAAGTCACCTCAAGCTGACCGCGCCGCGGCTTTCACCGGACCGAAGACCACCGCCGCGGCCGTCGCTCTCCCCGCGACGCTCCAGGAGGTTTCAGCCACCGTGACGACGCCGCCGAAAGACACGCTGCCCCTTCAGCTCCCCTCGAAGCCCACGAAGAAGGGCATGCGCGTCATGGCCCGTGCGGTCGGCACGGCGGCGGCTTGCGCGGCGCTCGGGTGTCCTGGAACCCAGGTGCGTTCGAGTCCTCCTCCCGAGCCTTGCCCTGAGGGAGCCGTGGAGGCGATGGAGAAGCGGCACATCCGTATCGGTCAAGAGTTCGACGCGGGTTTTGACTTCGATGAGCGGTTCGTCTCCGTCCAAGAGGGTCCAGGTCAGTTGACCCTGGGGCTCCGGGCGGGGGACATCCCGAGCCTGACGTTGTTTTCGGGCCGGCTCTTCGTGAGAGACCGCGTATATGGACGACTGACATGGGCAACGACGAGGAAGGGCGAGAGCTTTCCCGTGTGCTTCGAGGTCTATGCGACGAGCGGTGGGCGAGGCATGAAGCGAGAGCCTGGAGACGAGTCATCAACCAGTGCTCGAATCTTCGGGCTCGCGACCCTGAAGGCGGTGAGTGAGTTCGAGTAGCCAGATGCTTCTGGGAGAAATCGCCGAGTGACCTCGTCCTCCATTGCCATTCTTCTGGGACTTCTGCTCGCAAGCGGAGCCGCGACCGCGCAATCCGAAGCCTTGGATTTTGGGCCCAGAGTGCGCCGGATCGAACTTTCCCCGGAGGAGGTCCAAGCCGCATCTGAGATTGTCATCAGCGCGGGGCTCTCAACGACGCTCCTCTTCGATGCCGGGCTGAAGCGCGAGGATGTCGAGCTGGAGGAGCGGGACCGCTTTGAGTTGGTGGATCTGGGGCAGACCACGCTTCGTCTGGTGCCGTCCTCTCGCGTGACTGCCGCCGAAACGTTTCGGCTGGTCGTGCACTTCAGGGACGGGGCTGCGCCAGTCAGCGCGTCCTTTCTCCTGCGAGTTCACCCCGTGAAGGCCCAGCCCCTCGTCGAGGTCTATCGGCGGAGGCGGACGGTCGCGACCTATCAGCAAGAGGTGAGGGAGCTTCAGGCCGAGCTCACGCGCTTCAAGGAGGAGAACGCACGGGTGGTGGCGGAGCATGAAGCACCTGCTGGACTGGCGGGGCTCATCTCCACCAGCGCCATGGATAAACACGGCGTGCTTGGAAGTAACGTGAGCGACGCCGTCTCACTGGATGCCGAGAAGCGGTTCACGTCATCCTTTGTCAACACCTATCGCTCTACTGCGAGGGTCGCGGTGGAAACCAGTCTGGCAGTAATAGCCGGTGGTGCACCCTGGCGCGCGAAAGGGGCGATGCTTCGAAACAAGGCCGGAGCAGAGTTGAAGGTGCTTCGCATCTGGCAGGAGCAACCCATTTCGGACGAAGCGCTCAAGCGCCTTGTGGTCGAAGCGGAGGCCCCGGCGGCCTCCGTGCAGGGCCCCTTCTCGCTCAAGCTGTGGGAGGCGGACGGGCCACGAACCCTCACGCTGCGGAACATCACGTTCCCTGAAGGGCCCTGACGCCAGTGTCCACACGCGAAACACATTGTACCGGGGTGAGCCGTGAAGGGGCCGAGCGCCTCCTCCCCGTCACCGGAGTCGCAGGAAGAGGAGTCCGGCACGCATGCGCATCGCGATGAGTGGCACGCACCGCGTGGGCAAATCGACGCTGATTGAAGACCTGGGGGAAGAGCTCCCGGAGTATCGGGTCGTCGACGAGCCGTACCACCTGCTCGAAGAAGAGGGTTACGAGTTCGCGTCTCCACCGTGTCTGGAGGACTTCCTCGAACAGCTCCGTCGCTCCCTGGAGCTGCTCGAAGAAGAAGACACGCGAAACGTCCTGTTTGATCGCAGCCCCCTCGACTTTCTCGGGTACCTCCTGACGCACGAGGACTCCGATGCGTTCGAAGTCGAGGAGTGGCTGACCCGGATCCGTTCCACCCTCAAGACCCTGGACTTCGTCGTCTACGTCCCCATCGAGGAGCGCGATCGCATCCGCCTCCCCGCGCACGAAGACTCGAATCTGCGCAGGGAGGTGGACGAGAAGCTCGCCTGGCTATTGCTCGACGATCCTTATGACCTGGGAGTGGAGGTCCTCTCCGTCCACGGGGCCGGTGCCTCGCGGGTCTCCCAGGTCATCGAGCGCCTCAAGCGAGGCTGACGCCGTCTGGACTACCGGGCGGCGACCTGGTCCGCGGTGAGGCAGGGCTCCACCCGCTCCGGGACCACCAGGAAGGGCTCGCGGTCCAGCGTGCGGGACGTGCCCAGCGCGCTGTCGCCAATGGTGCCGCCGCCGTCGAACATCAGCACCGACCAGTCGTTCTGCGACGCGGGGAACACCGTGGCGCTGCTGCCGTCGCGGTTGAGGTCCCGGGCGTAGGTGGCCGTCTGGATGGTGCCGTTGGCGTTCATGTCCAGGTTGGCGCTCGCGGTGCCAGCAACCTGGACATTGACGAAGCGCAACCCGCCAATCTTCGCCAGGTCCGTCTCCGTGGTGGGGGCCACGGGCGTGAACGCCGCGACCTCGTTGATGGCCGCCTCGCTGAAGGACGCCACTCGCACGCGCGAATAGTCGAACACGTTCGCCGCGCCGCTGATGGTGAAGCCATACACCTGATACTCGTAGTTCATGATGCTCAGGTAGTTGGGCTTGTAGTTGGCGTTGTCCGTGCCGCCGTGGCGCAGGCCGATGTTGTGCCCCAGCTCATGCATGATGGTGCCGGCCTGCTGCAGTTCCGTGCCGCCCGGCGTGGACCAGCCGCCCAGCGTCACCACGAAGTCGTGGGCCGGGATGCCTCGCGAGATGCCGCTGGAGGTGCCACCGCTGTAGGTGTTGGCGAACAGCATGTAGTGGAAGAAAGGCGCGCGGGCGGCGGCGAAGTACTTCGCCTTGATCTTGTCGAAGTCCGTCCACACCGGGTTCAGGTCCGTGTCCGCGTCCGCGGCCGCAATCTGCTGGTCCAGCGCCAGGTGCAGCGTGATGCCCGTACTGCCGTCCGGGTTGGACACGGGCGCGTTGGCGAACGCGGTGATGATCCGGTTGAGCGCTCCCTGCGTGGGCTTGCGGTTGGCGTAGTAGTCCGCCTCGATGAAGATGTCCTTGCGGCGTGCGTTGGCGCCCAGCGCCGGCAGGTCCACTCCCCCGGAACCGAACAGCTCCGCGTAATCGCTCAGGCGGTCGCCGTCCGTATCGGTGCTCTGCGGGTTGGTGCCGTACTGCGCCTCCACCTTGTCGCAGACGCCGTCGCCGTCCGTGTCCACGTCGGTAGCCAGGCACCCGGGCGCGGCCTGCGCGACCACGCCCTGGGCCACCGCTGACTCCGCCGGCAGCCCGTCCACCGGCCCCTCCAAGCCTTCACCACCACCACACCCGTTCAATCCCAGCAGGACCACGGATGCCGTCAGCAAGCGATTCTGGAGCATGGACATAGCCTTCCCTCGGGGGCATGGGCCGGCGTCAAGCCAACCCGGACCGCTTCGGGTATTTACTAGATATTCAGCTTTTACGTCTATGTCCTGATGTTCTGCGCTGAGGTCTGGCGCTTTTCCTGCAGCGCGGACGCGGGGTGCGCCGTCACGCCCTGGTCACGCCACCAGGGCTAATCCCCTTCGTACCCACTCCCGGAGCGTCCATGCCCTTGATCCGACGGTTTCCTGTCGCGCATCGCGCGCACATTCCCTTTCCTCCTTCCGCCGGAGCCTCTCGCGGACGGGGATGGGGGAAGGCTTCGTCGTGCAGGGCGCGCTCGCGTCCTATCCGCTGCGACACCGCGCTCCCGCCACAGAAGGCCCACCCGAGCTCGCTGCGCAGGCTGCCCCACTGGGCCTTTCGGCCGACACGGGCCCGGCCACGGATACCGTGAACCGGAGATGTCTTTGTCGTGTCAGCCCGGGCAGGGCAGTTGGACGCGCATGGGGCGCGCGCTGGAGTTCTTGCGCTTCGTGCCGAGCTGTCCGTCGGTGCCGCGGCCCCAGCACCAGGCGGAGCCTTCAGCGGTGATGGCGCAGGTGAACGCGTCTCCGGCGGCCAGCGCGACGGCCTGACCTGTCAGCCCGGAGATCCGCACGGGAGACATCAGCGCACGAAGTTCGGAGCCCCCGCTCTGGCCTTCCGTGTTCTCTCCCCAGCAGAAGATGTTCCCCGCAGTGCGCGCGCAGGTGTGGCGAAAGCCAAACACCACCTCCTCCACAGGGTGGCCCAGTTCCTTCATCTGCACCGGCACCCTGGCGATCGCTGGGGAGGGCTCATCCATCAGCAGGTCTCCGAAGCACCAGAGCGAGCCATCCTTCTTCCAGGCGCACGTCTTCTGGTACCCCGCCGCCACGCGCACCACGTCGCTCATTCCAGGGATGGGGGTGGGCACGGTGCGGGAGCGGACGTCTCCCAATCCCAGTGCGCCGTACTCGCTGCGCCCCCAGCACCACAAGGATCCGTCGCGCAGGGCCGCGCACGCGTGGCTCGTCCCCGCGGCGACGGAGACCGCCTCCAGCGGGAGCTTGGGGACCCGGACCGGTGTGTCATCTCCCGTGCCGGGTTGGCTGCTCTCGATGGCCCCCCAGCACGCCAGGGAGCCATCGGTCAGCCGGACGCACTGCGTTTCATTCAGCTCCGTGGAGCCCTCCAGGTGCCGGACGCGCACGGGATGTCCGCCCGGCTCTCCGTAATCTGTTTCAGACGCATCAAGGGTGCCTCCCGCGCAGTACGCCGCGCCGGTGGCGGTCCTCACGCACTCGATGCCGTTTGCCATGCCCAGTGCGACGGCACTGCCAGCCAGCAGCCGCAGCGGTGAAGGCCTCCGCTCCGCGGTTCCGTGCGCTCCAGGCGGGTTGGCGCCCCAGCACCAGGGCGTGCCGTCGCGAAGCAGCGCACAGGCCGCGCTGCCCCCAGCGGCGATCCGGGACACGCAGCGGCCTTCCCGCACGGGCACATTCGTGGCGGGCAGACCCAGGCGGTGCTTCAGGTGGCCACTCCGGGGGCGAGGACCTCCGGAGCCACCCACGAACTCCACCCACAGCTCCACCTGCTGCGGTGCCTCCAGGAGGGGCCACAGCTCCGCGTCCCTGGCGTTCTCCGTCGGCTTCCTGACGACATGCTTCAGGGAGAAGCGCTCGCGGAGCGTCTCTCCAGGCGCAAGGTTCACTGGCCCATGGGGATGGACATTGGCGAGATCGACCATGTCTCCGATGGGGAAGCTGAAGTCGCGCCCATTGGCGGTGCGCAGATGAAGCAGGGTGAAGGACGTCCAGCGCACGGTGCCGCAGGCCTGGGCGGGGAGCTGCTGGGGGGCGGAGGTCGCGTTGTGCGCCAGGACCTCGAGTTCCAACTCGGTGGGCAGGGGCCCGCTGCTCGGGACAATGGCCAGGCCGAGCCGCACCCCCTGCACCGGTTTCCCCCACGCCACCTCCTCCGCCCGTGCGGCGCTGGCGAACAGCAGGAGCAGGGTCCCCAGCAGGCAGCTCACACAGGCTCTCGGCACGGAAAAAACCTCTCGACGGTCCGCGCGTATGAACGGACGGGAAAGCCCCAGGATCTCAGAGGTCGCGGCCCGGCAGCTGTCCCACCGCGGGCAGGAGGCCCAGGTCCCGGACGTGGACGAACCCGGCTGGGGCCTGCGTGGACGTGGCGAAGACGCCCACCAGCTGCGCGTGCCTCCACAGCTTCAGCGGCCGCCGCTGCCCCGGGCTGTCGCTGTCCACGGCGCTGTACAGGAAGCCCTCGATGCCCTGGTCCCCGTTCACCACCTTGAGGGAGTAGCCGGAGGCGCCGTCACAGGTGGACGTGTCGGTCAGCAGGTAGCGCCCATGGGTGTTGGCGCAGCGGTACAGCGGCTTGATGAGGGTCCCCATGCGCTTGCGGATGTTCGCGGGCAGCTTCGGAGTGAGCAGTGGCCCCTCCATGCGCAGCGCGCCAAACGACGACGCATCCGCCACCCCGTTGCCATCCAGGTCCGGGGCGTACCCGGACACGTCCGCGCCACCGGGATGCTCCTGGAGGTCCACCGTCACCGCGGTCGTCGTCAGGTAGCCCGTCTCCCCGCTCTTGAAGCCCACCAGCGCCCGGTCGATGAAGAGCGAGTAGGACACGAGCATCGTGGCCGTTCCCATGTTCGCCACGTTGAACTCCTCGCAGGGCCGCAGCATCCGGCTGGGCTGCATGACCGCGCGGTTCACGCACGTGGCCTCCAGTGACAGCGTGTCCCAGCGCGCCTTGCCCAGACACAGGGGGCGGACCTCGCCGCAGTCGCTCATCTCCCAGATGGCTTCCAGCGCGTAGCCCTCGGTGCCCACCGTCTTGGGCAGGCGTCCGCCAGGGCTCATCGCCACCGCGGCCTGCGGTCCCCTGAAGGAGATGGGCGTCCCGTCCAGCGTGTTGCTGCGGCCCTCGCCGCAGTAGTCCGCCCGGGCCATGCGCGTGCACAGTTGGTGGTACGCGAGCGCCTGGCCCTCCGGGTACTCCGTGGCCCAGGGCGGATACCCCCAGTCGACGCACTTGGCGATGACGCCGCCTCCCACGAAGAACGGCTGGGACGCGGAGCCCTCGTTCTTCGGCGCGCACGCGAAGGTGAAGTAGTCCGGATTGCGGATCAGGTCGCCGCCCGCGGACCAGGCGTGGGGCACGGGAATCGCGAAGCCGCTGCCGGTGGGGCACAGCGGCTCGGGCCGCTTGTCCTCCGTGGACGCCGTCACGCGGTACTCCCAGCGCGCCTTGCCCGCGTAGAGGTTGTCCGGAGTGCACTCGGCCGTGGGTGGCGTGATGTCCTCGTGACAGCGGGCCTCCTCGATGACGAGCTTTACCGTGCGGCCCTCGAACGGCGCCTGGAACACCGTGTTCACCAGCGACGGGCCCTCCATGAACCGCGCCGTCACGGGAGGATTGCCGCCCGAGCAGCCCTGCGCCGCGACGATCCGGCCGTTCAACGTCAACGCCTTGGCGGGCGCGCACGTCACGCCAGCGGGAGGCGCTGGTACCTCCACGGTCGCCAGCGGGATGTTGATGGATTCAAAGCGCCCCGTGCCGTGCAGCTGCGTGCCCTGCGCGCTGTTGCTGGGCGGCGGCTCCGCGCTCGCGCCCGCAGCCGTCAACATCACCGCGCCCAACAACGCGCGCCTCCAGGTCTTCACCATGTGTCCGTCGCTCCCCTCGTTCATGCGGCTTCACGGCGACGCCCCAACGCGTCCCCCGCAATCACATGAACGCTGGATCTGTCGGAAATTCGCGCTGGAAACACGGTTTCCTGGAGGTGTGCAAACCTTGCCGTGCATGCAAGGTTTGCACGGTCGCGCGCGCGTCCGGATGTGCAAACATTGCACATCCGGACGGCACTCACGTCAGCAGGGGTTGCCTTCGAGGACCTCCGCGCCCGCGCGCACGCGGATCCGGGTCGATCCGTTCTGCGTGGCGATGCCAGTCACCCGCACCTTGGTGTAGACCGAGCCCGAGCTGTCGGGGACGTAGAAGCGCAGCTTGCAGGAGCCCGGAATCCCGAAGATCGGCGGGGTCCAGACGCCCGAGCCGCTCACCGTGCCAATCGTTTCCCACGCGGTGTTGACGATTCCCCAGGCGTTTCCGGAAGCGAAGAGGGCGTTGCAGGCGGCCTGGGTGGTGGGCGCCGTCGCCGGGACTGCCTCCACGAAGGCTCGGGACGGCCTGCCCCCGATGTTCGTCACGTCGACCACGAAGCGGTCCGTGCACGAAGGCTGGCCATACGTGGCGTCGTTGGACGTCGCGTAGACGGGGACGTAGCCCGTCTTGCGGCAGTTCCAGACGTAGGGAACCGTTTCGCCGTCCGGCTGCGCCAGCACGGTGCTGCTGGTCAGGCACGGGAGGACCGGGGGGAGGGTGATGCCCAGCGCCTCGCTGGTGCCGCCGACCTCCGCGTCCTGCGCTGGCAACGGGGACTCTTCCTCCAGCGGGCCGCCACAGGCGGTGACGAGCGAGGCGGCGAACACGAGGGCGACGGACGAGGTGAAGCGCATGGGACGACTCCGGAAGGGGCGAGGATGAACAGCGCTGTGTTGCGCCCCGTGCTGTTACGTCCCGTGCCGCGCATATTCCCCCACCATTTCCACGGCCTTTTCAGGCCCTGGGCGTGAAGGGGCCACGCACCTGCCAGACAGGGGTTCCAGTACCAATGCCAAACACTCCGTGGAATCAAAACAGCGCGGCCCGTCACTCCAGGCCGGGAGTCGGGTGGTATCTTCCGTGCCCATGGACCTGCGAATCGTGCTCGGCGTCTCGTTGATGCTGGTGTCGCCCGCTTGGGGCCAGTTCGCGGTCTCCCCGGGCCCTGACTTCCAGGCCCGGATGTCCTCCGCATCTCGGGCCTACGAGGATCTCGACTACGAGCACTCGCTCGAGCAACTCGACGCGGCGAAGGCCGTGGCGCGCGACGGTGGAGAGCGGGGCAGGGTGGCCATCCTCCGGGGCATCGTGCTCGCGGACCTGGGGCGCCGTCAGGAGTCACTGGCCGCCTTCAAGGAGGGATTGTCGCTGCTGCCTGACGCGAGCCTTCCGGTGAAGGTGTCCCCCAAGGTGTCACGTGACTTCGAGGAGGTGCGACGGAACGTGCAGCGGGAGCTGGCGCGCAACCCCCGGCCGCCTCCGGACGCGCCGGTCGCGTTAGCGGATGTGCAGCCGGAGACCGCTCCGTCATCCGGGCTCGTGCCGGCACCGGCGCGGGAGGAGGTTCGCCGCACGCCGGTGCTTCCGCTGGCCTTGCTGGGTGGAGGCGTGGTGCTCGGGGGCATTGGGAGCTACGTGGGCCTCCAGTCGCGGAGCAGCGTGAACGCCGCGCGCGAGGATGACTTCTACAGCGACCGGACGGCGCATCTGGACAGCGCGCGGGGACAGGCGCTCGCGGCCAACATCCTGCTGGGCGCGGCCGTCACCGCCGCAGCCGGCGCGGCCATCACCTGGCTGCTCACGGGCGATTCGCCGTCGCCGCGGACGGAGGTCTCTCCATGAAGCGCGCCGTGGCCGTGGGACTCGGATTGCTCTGCATCACCTGCACGGTGCCGGACATCGAGGAACTCGAAGCGGAGCGCCCCAGTGGATGCGACGCGAGCCATCCCTGCCATGTCCAGGTGCGGCTGACCTACGACGGCTTCCGTCCAGGCTGCGTCACGCTGCGAGTGGTGGACGCGGAGGACGCCTCCAGGACCTTCGAGCTGTCGGTGCCCGAGGGAGCGGGGGAGACAGGCTTCGTGCGTCGCACCGGGTGGAGCGACACGGTGAAGGTGACCGCCTCCGCCCGCGAGCGCTCGTGCGCGGGGCAGGAGGTGGCCACTGCTTCCTCGCAGGTGGAGGTTCCCGAGGAGGACACCGCCCGTGTCGAGCTGACGTTGAGTGCTCGGGATGATGACGGGGATGGCTACGTGAGCACCGCCACCCGGGGGACGGACTGTGACGACCACTCCGTCTCCATCTCCCCGGGGATGGAGGAGCGCTGCGACTTCCTGGACAACAACTGTGACGGCCGCCAGGACCCGGTGCCCGTCTGTGAAGGCGTCGACTGGAGGACGACCGAGCGCCTCCCGCTAGCGAGCTTCCGGGACGTGGCGCCCCATGCGCGCGGTCAGGCCTGGTTCGTGAGCGACAACAACGACGTGCTCGCCCACGTTCGCCGGCAGGCCGATGGTGGCTTTGACGTTCAGCCTTTCACCGACTGCCAAGGATCATGGTCCACCGCGTGGGCGCGGCCGAGCGACGGGCGTGTATTCATCGGCTCCTGGATGGGCCAGCTCGCCACGCGGTCGCTTGTCGCCGGGGAGCCCTGCACGCTGACGTCCTTTGACGGGGGCGGGGCGGCCATCCAGGACCTCGTGGGCTTCGAGGCGGACGGAGGCACGACGCTCTACGCGGTGAGCGAGACCGGGGACATCCTCCGCTGGGACTATCCGGCGGAGCCCCAGCGGGTGGAGCACGTGGATGCGGACTTGCGCTCCATCCATGGCCTCGACCCGCGAACGCTCATCACCGTGGGCACCACGGGCAAAGAGCCCGTCGCGTACCACGTCAACGCGGATGGAGGCCCGTGGCTGCGGGAGACGCTGCCACAGGCCGCTTCGGGGCAGGACGCCCTGCAAACCGTGCACGTGGTGGCGCCGGGCCTGGCCTACGCGGGCGGAGACCAGGGGCTGTTCCTGGAGCGTTCAGCAGGCACCTGGAGCACGAAGCCTCCGTATCCCATCTACGTGGATGGGGGCGTCGCGCCTGATCTGCTGGACGTGGTGTCCTTCGGCCAGGGCGTCGTCTTCGCGCACCTGGACTCGGACGACCTCGTCCGCTTCGACGGAGTGGCGTGGCAGGACTTCCTCTTCGGCACCCAGGGCTTCACGACGCTTGAGGGGCTGACGTCGGACGAGCTGTGGAGCGCCACCGAGGATGGGACCGGGTTCTACTGGGGACCCTAGATAGAGCCCGCCCGCAGCACCGTGCTCACGTACGAGAGGGCCAGGCCCTGCCGATCCCCGACCCGCCTTCCGAGGAGATGGACCTCCGTCGCGGAGGTGTTCCAACGGCTGTGCAGGGTGTACTCCCGGGTATCCCAGTAGGCGTCCTCGGCGGCCATCCGTGCCCGCTCGTTCATCTGCTCCAGGGATGAGGCGTCCGGGGGCCGCCGCTCCTGGACCGCCTGGATGGTTTCGGCGACGAAGGCGAGACCGGCGAGCGCACTCAACACGGCCCTCTGACGGGCGGCCTCCTCCGCCGAGTCCCGGGTTTCATCCGGCTCGCCGAACTTCGTTTGGAGCATGCTCGCGACGCCGCGGTGGGCCTCGCGGAGATCTCCCTGGGTGCCAAGGTAGAGGGTCACCGCCGCGAGCTTCTCCTGGTCGAAGGCGAAGCGGATCCTCGCGGGCATGTCCCAGTGCTCCGACTGTAGTTCGAGCCCGCCGCCATCGACGATGACAGCCTCGGGGTAGCGAGCCCGCACCTCATCGGGGCTCATGCTCCAGCGGGTGTCCTCGAAGCCGGTCGCGGCGCCGCGGAGATTCCGCAGATGGGCCTCACGGATGGCGTCGCGCCGCTCCAGCCGTTGCGCGTGCTGTGAGTTCTCACAGCCGATGGCCAACAGACACAGCGGGAGGAGGGCGGCGAGCTTCCTGCGCATGGGGGGCCTTTCGATGGATTGGCCCGCCTGACGTGGAATCGATCTATTTATTCAATTGGGTGAAGTAGGCATGCAGCACGCTCAGGACGCCCGTGATGGCGAAGCCCACCAGGGGGACCATCACCAAGAGGTAGAGCCCCCGCGTGAAGCCCATGCCCACGGCCATGTGTTGTTCCGGCGCTTCCGCCAGGTAGAGGATGTCGACGGGAGAGCCCGGGGTCCGCTTCGAGGCCACCGAGGTCGCCTCATCGAACTTGCCGCTGAGCTCCGGGCCCTCCGGCGGACGGAAGGCATAGTAGACGGTGCTCGGTTTGCCCCGGCCCTCGTTGACCCTGACCACCTGGCCCTGGGCGCGCAGCCCGTGCTGCTCCAGCCGCACGGTCAGGCGGCGGTAGTGGGAGAGGACACTCAGAAAAAGAGCGGGGCCTCCCGTGAAGACCGCCAGCAGGAAGATCAGCATCGTCAAGCTCATGGTGTCCCCACGATGGCGGGTGCGCGGCGGTCGAATCAACCACCCCGCGCGAAATCGAATGTCGTGAAAATAGGTCATATGACCTATATTCGTGACGGGTCTTGAAAGGGAGTCGCCATGGAGTCCGAGGGTCGTGTCGTGCTGGTGGGGGGCTATGGGG
>NZ_RAWP01000190.1:0-8825 GCF_003668935.1 Corallococcus sp. AB032C
GCCCAGGAAGCCCCCGCCCGCCTGCCGGACGCCCCGACGCTGAAGCGGATGACCGCGCGCTTCGCCCCCGTGGACGTCAAGGTGGACGTGTCCAAGCTGCCGGACGCGGAGAAGCGCGCCCTGGCCAAGGTCCTCCAGGCCGCCCGCATCATGGACCCGCTCTTCCTGGGCCAGGCGTGGGCGGGCAACCCGACGCTGCTGCTGGACCTGGTGAAGGACACCACGCCCCTGGGCAAGGAGCGGCTGCACGCGTTCCTGCTCAACAAGGGCCCCTGGTCGCGCCTGGACGAGGCGAAGCCGTTCATCCCCGGCGTGCCGGCCAGGCCGGACGAGGGGAACTTCTATCCCGCCGGCGCCACCAAGGCGGAGGTGGAGGCGTGGGTGAAGAGCCTGCCGGAGGCGCAGCAGCACGAGGCCACGGGCTTCTTCACCACGCTGCGCAAGGGGACGGACGGCAAGTTCGTGAGCGTGCCCTACAGCGTCGAGTACCAGGGCGAGCTGGGCATGGCCGCGCAGCTGTTGCGTGAGGCCGCGGCGCTCACCCAGCAGCCCACGCTGAAGCGCTTCCTGGAGACGCGCGCGGCGGCGTTCCTGTCCAACGACTACTACGCGAGCGAGGTCGCGTGGATGGAGCTGGACGCGAGCGTGGACCCCACCATCGGGCCCTATGAGGTCTACGAGGACGGCTGGTTCAACTACAAGGCCGCGTTCGAGGCCTTCATCGGCGTGCGCGACGACGCGGAGACGCAGAAGCTGGCGAAGTTCAGCGCGGAACTCCAGGAGCTGGAGAACAACCTCCCGATTGAGCCGGGCCTGCGCAACCCGAAGCTGGGCGCATTGGCCCCCATCCGAGTCATCAACAGCATCTACTCGTCCGGTGACGGCAACCGGGGCGTGCAGACGGCGGCCTTCAACCTGCCCAACGACGAGCGCGTGGCGGCGGAGAAGGGCACCAAGCGCGTGATGCTGAAGAACATCCAGGAGGCCAAGTTCCAGCGCGTGCTGGTGCCCATCGCGAAGGTGGCGCTGCCCGCGAAGGACCGCAAGAACGTGTCCTTCGACGCGTTCTTCACGCACATCCTCATGCACGAGCTGATGCACGGCCTGGGGCCCCACAACGTCACCGTGGCCGGGAAGCAGACGACGGTGCGTCAGGCGCTGCAGGCGGCCTCCAGCGCCATCGAGGAGGCCAAGGCGGACATCTCCGGCCTGTGGGCGCTCCAGCGGCTGGTGGACAAGGGCACGCTGGACAAGGACCTGCAGCGGACCATGTACACGACGTTCCTCGCGTCCGCGTTCCGCTCCATCCGCTTCGGCATTGACGAGGCGCACGGCAAGGGCATCGCGCTCCAGCTCAACCACTTCCTGGACACCGGCGCGGTGAAGGTGAACGCGGACGGCACGTTCGAAGTCGTCCCGGACAAGATGCAGGCGGCCGTCACGTCGCTGACGAACCAGCTCATGGCCCTTCAGGCCTCGGGCGACCGCACCGCCGCGGAGGCGCTGCTCGCGAAGCAGGGCGTGGTGCGCCCCTCCGTGCAGAAGGTGCTGGAGCGGCTGAAGAACGTGCCGGTGGACATCGAGCCGCGCTACGTCACCGCCGACTCGCTGGTGAAGGACTTCGGCGCCCCGGCCGCCACGCCCGCGACGAAGAAGTAGTGTCCCCTGCCACGCTCCGTCCCACCCGCGCGCTTTTCTTCGTGCGCGGGGGACGGGGCCTGGCCAGTAAGGGAGCCATGCCGCCCGAGCCCTCCACCCGTCCCGCCCCTCCCGACCCGTGGGGCGTCGTGCTCGCGCTCGCGGTGGTGGGCGCGTGGGGCGGGCACCTGGCGTGGATGCTGGCGGGGCCCTCGCTGCCGTGGGCCTCACCGCTCCCCTGGCTGCATGTCCTCCTGCAGATGTGGCTGTCCACCGGCCTCTTCATCACCGGGCATGACGCCATGCACGGCACCGTGTCCCTGAATCGCCGGGTGAACGCGGCGGTGGGGATGCTGGCCTGCTTCCTCTTCGCGGGGCTGTCCTACCGCCGGCTGGTGGTGAACCACCGCGCGCACCACGAGGACCCCACCGGCGAGCACGACCCGGACTTCGCGGCGCGGGGCGTGTCGTTCTGGCCGTGGTTCGGGGCCTTCATGGTCCGCTACACGACGTGGCTGCAAATCGCGGTCATGGCGCTGAAGTTCAACGTGCTGCTGTGGCTGGGCGTGCCCCAGCCGCGCATCCTGGCCTTCTGGGTGCTGCCGTCGGTGCTGGCCACCGTGCAGCTGTTCTACTTCGGCACCTACCTGCCGCACCGGCGCCCGGAGACGGAGGGAATGGCGCCGCACCACGCGCGCTCCCTGCCGCGCAACCACCTGTGGGCCCTGCTGTCGTGCTTCTTCTTCGGCTACCACTGGGAGCACCATCAGTCCCCCGGCACGCCCTGGTGGCGGCTGTGGCGGGCGAAGGACGCCCGGCGGTAACCGGAAAAGGGGCTGGGGCGTTATAGAGGGAGTCATGCGCGACAAGCTCCCTCCCGAGCCCCCCGGCTCCGAAGTGACGCCCGAGAAGCTCTACGTGCGCCGCCGCGAGTTCATCAAGAACGCGGGCCTGTTCGCGGGCACCGCCGCGGTGGTGGGCGGCGGGCTGTACCTGCTGGGCATGAAGCGCACCCGGCCCATGGACGGCTTCGTGCCGGACGCGGGCACGGTGGCCCAGCCGGTGGTGCCCGCCCAGGGCCTCTTCAGCACGGACGAGCCGCGCACGCCCTACGAGGACATCACCACCTACAACAACTTCTACGAGCTCGGCCTGGACAAGAACGACCCGGCCCGCCGCGCGCACCTGTTGAAGACGCGGCCATGGACCGTGGTCATCGACGGGGAGGTCCACAAGCCGTGGACCGTGGACGTGGATCAGCTCATCTCCGCCTTCCCGCTGGAGGAGCGCGTCTACCGGATGCGCTGCGTGGAAGCCTGGTCCATGGTGATTCCGTGGTTGGGCCTGCCCCTGGGCAAGCTGTTGGACCGCGTGCAGCCCACGTCCTTCGCGAAGTACGTGGCCTTCACCACGCTGGAGGACCCGGAGCAGCTGCCCGGCCAGAAGAGCCCGGTGCTGGACTGGCCTTACGTTGAAGGCCTGCGCCTGGATGAAGCCCAGCACCCGCTGACGCTGCTGGCCACGGGCCTGTACGGCAAGCAGCTGCCCGCGCAGAACGGCGCCCCGCTGCGGCTGGTGGTGCCGTGGAAGTACGGCTTCAAGGGCATCAAGTCCATTGTCCGCATCACGCTCACGCGCGAGCAGCCGCCCACGACGTGGAACATCACCAACAAGCGCGAATACGGCTTCTACGCCAACGTGAACCCGGCGGTGGATCACCCGCGCTGGAGCCAGGCCTCGGAGCGCCGCATTGGTGAAACTTCGCGCCGGCCCACGCTGCCCTTCAACGGCTACGCGGACGCCGTGGCCGGCCTCTACCGCGGCATGGACCTGAAGCGGGACTTCTGAACGATGGCCTCCTCCAAGCTCCCCTGGCTGAACCCCGCCATCACCGTCGGAGGACTGTCCCCGCTGCTGCTGCTCGCGATGCAGGGGGCGCAGGGACAGCTGGGGGCCAACGGCATCGAGTTCGCCCTCAACCAGACGGGCCTCTTCGCGCTGGCGGTGCTGCTGGGGTCGCTGGCGTGCACGCCGGTGCGGCTGGTGACGGGCTGGACGTGGCCCGCGCGCATCCGCCGCACGCTGGGCCTGCTGGCCTTCACCTACGCGGCGGCGCACTTCCTCACCTACGCGGTGTTGGATCAGGGCCTGGACGTGCGCGCCATGGCGGAGGACGTCTTCACCCGGCCCTTCATCACCGTGGGCTTCACCGCGCTGATGCTGCTGGTGCCGCTGGCCGTCACCTCCACCAACAAGTGGGTGCGGAGGCTGGGTTTTCCCACGTGGCAGCGCCTGCACCGGCTGGCCTACGTGGCCGCGGTGCTGGGCGTGGTGCACTTCGTGTGGCGGGTGAAGCAGGACGTCACGGAGCCGGTGCTCTACGGGGCCGTCCTGGCGCTGCTGCTGGCCGTGCGCGTGGGTGAGGCGCTGCGCAAGCGGCGGGCGCTCGCGCGCCCGGCTTGAGGCGGGCTACTTCGCGGTGGCGCGGGGCAGCGGGAGGATGGTGTCCACCAGCGTCATCAGCTGCGCGCAGCTCACCGGCTTGCGCACGAAGGCGCTGATGCCGGCCTTCTGGCCCAGCGCGCGCACCTCCGCCACGTTCGGGTCGCCCGTCATCATCAGGATGGGGACCTTGGACAGCTTGGCGTTGCTGCTGGCGCGGATCTGCCCGGCGAAGTCCGCGCCGTTCATCCCGTCCATGTGGAAGTCGGTGAGGATGAGGTCCACATGCTCCACCTCGGCGACCTTGAGGCCTTCCTCGGCGGACTCCGCCTCCAGGAACTCGAAGCTGCGGGCCATGAGGTAGATCTTCAGCAGCGTCCGGATGGAGCGGCTGTCGTCCACCAGCAGCACGCGCTGCGGACCGGTCCCCCCGGCCGGACGGACCGTGGGCGTGCTCCCCGTGGGACGGGAGGGCGCGGTTTCGGGGGCGGAGAGAGGGCCGACCTTCATCGGAATCAAAACCTCGGGGAGGAAACGCCTCCAGCGGCTCCGCCCATGGTCGCGGAAGGGCCCTGCGAAGTCAAAGCAACCAGGGCACCGCGCCGCGATTTCAGGAGGGCCAAAACGACCTCAGCGGACCTCCAACACGAAGGCCTGTGACGGCACGCCCGGCAGCCCCACGGCCTCCGCCAGCGCCGGGTCCAGCTCGTTGGGCAGGCGCCACGTCTGACCCGTGGACTGCAGCAGGGTGACGCTGTAGCGACCCGGGGGCACGGCCGCGAGCGGCGCGGGCGCGGCGGGGTCGCGCGCGTCCAACGCCAGTGCGCGGATGGCCACCACCAGCTGCGGAACGAAGACGGGCTGCGGGCGGGGCTTCCCTTGTTCGTCGAGCAGCGCGGCGAGCAGGGGGTCGGGCGAAAGGCCCGCCGCCAGCACGGTCACGTCCGGCTTGCCGTCCTTGCCGCCGCTCACGCGCGCGTAGTCCACGCCCTCCTCGTCCACCACGCCGTCGCGGTTGAGATCGTTCTCATCCACGTAGCCCGTCACGCCTTCCGCCAGCTTGCGGACGATGACGCGCGGCCAGAAGTCCGGCACGCCGTCGCCGTTGGCGTCGTCCGGGACGCCGTCCTTGTTGGCGTCAATCAGCTGCACCCAGAAGCCAGGAGGCCGCTGATCCACCGCGCCGGTGAGGACCTGCGGCGTGAGCGTCAGCGTCTTCAGGGGCGTGGTCGCGGTGTTGAACTCGCGCGGGTCCGCGGTCTGGAACGCCGGCCGGTCGAAGGGCACGGTGGCCGAGTCCGCGAAGGACACGGAGACGCCGCTGAGCGGCTGGGGCCAGCCGTCCGCGTTCGTCGTCACCTCCAGGACGCGCGTGGCGCCGTTGGTGGGGTCCACCGCGCCGCCGCCCACGTCGCCCGCGTTGGGCTCGGAGGTGACGCCGTACCAGGGGTTGAAGTCGGACACGTGGCAGGGCTGCGGGATGTTCCGGCAGGTGTCCGCGTCGATGAAGCCGCGCAGGAGGTAGCGGCCCGGCTCCACCAGGCTCAGCGAGAACGGCGCGGTGAACGGGCCCGTGGAGCTGTCACCCATGGACGCGCCGAACAGCTCCGCGGCGGTGATGACGGTGAAGGCCAGCGGACGGCCGGAGCCCGCGGGCGGCGGCGGGTTGGCCGCGTCGTAGATGAACACGATGGCGTTGCCGCGGGCGCGCGACTGCACCACCAGGCTGCCCTCGATGCGGGCCGAGCGCGTGTGCTGGCGGCCGTCCGCGGTGGGCACCACGTCCGGGGCATCACAGCCGCCGGACAGCAGCGACGCGAGCGTGAACGCGAGGAAGGGAAGGGCGCGCTTCATGGGGTCACCGTGAGGTTGGCGAACACGCGCCGCTCGATGCGGTTGCCGAAGGGGTGCTCCGCGTGGCTGCCACCGAGCTGGCTGCCTTGCAGCGCCACGGAGACGAAGTCCTTCACCACGGTGTAGCCCACGCGGGCGTTGACGACGGTGTACGCGGGGAGGTTGTTGGCGATGAGGTCCACGCGCGTCGGGTCGGACGCGGAGGGCTCGCGCTCCACCCAGGTGGTGGAGGTCGTGAACGCCGCTTCGATGCCGAACTCCAGGTCCGTGCGCGTGCGGTAGGTGACGCCGCCGAAGAGGCGGAAGGCCGGCGTCTGGCTGCACGTGCCGCACTGGCCGTCGTCCGGCAGGTCGGAGCTGACGTGCTGGTACGCGGCGCTCGCCTTCACGCCCAGGCCGTCGATGGGGGACACGTTGATGCCCGCCTCGACGCCGCGCGCGGTGTAGATGGCGGCCTCGTTGGTGAACATCGAGCGGCCCAGCAGGTAGTTGCCGGTGCCGCTGTCGTAGGACTCGCCGGCGGGCAGCGGCTGCACGGGCGATAGGGCGATGAGGTCCTTCACCGTGTTCTGGTAGAGGGCCACGTCCCAGTCCAGACCCAGGCGCGGGGACTCACCGCGCCAGCCCAGCTCCAGCGCGTTGAGGCGCTCGGGGCGCAGCGTCCGGTTGCCGGTGGTCAGCAGGCTCACGCCGTTGACGCCCGGCACGGGCACGGGCAGCCGGGTGTAGCTCTCCAGGAACGTGGGCTCGCGGAAGGCGGTGGCCACGGACGCGCGGAAGGCGTGCCCTTCAATGGGCTGGAACACCGCGGACAGACGCGGCGACTGCGCGATGCCCGGGTTGCCCTTGTCGAGCAGCGGGTGGCGGTCCACGCGGTAGCTGACGATGAGGCGCAGGGGCTGCACGATGCGCCACTCGTCCTGGACGAAGGCCGCCGCGTGGAACTCCTCGCGCAGGTCGTCCAGGTACTGGAAGGCCACGCGCTTCAGGCGGCCCTCCACGCCGATGTTCACCTGGTGCTCACCGGCCAGCTCGAAGCCGCGCGCGTACAGCGCTTCACCGTTGAAGACGTTGGACGCGACGCTGGTGGTCAGCGAGCGCTGGCCAATGGCCTCGTACTGCGGGCCCGCGTCGCCGGACAGGTGGTTCCAGAACGCCTTGAGCTTCACGGCGCCCAGCTCCACGTCGGCCTTGGCGTACGCGCCCAGGCCGTCGATGTAGTAGTTGCGCAGGAGGCCCAGCGGATAGATCTCCGTCAGGTAGCGGTGCACGCCGCCGGAGAGGCCAATCGCGCGGCCCTCCTCGAACGTGTAGACGGTGGACAGGTTGGCGCGAGCCCCACGCTGCCCCAGGTCTGGATCCGCGGGCCCTTGCAGGGCGAAGTCCGGACGACCGGACTCATAATCGCGGCTCCACTTGTCCTGCTGCTGGTAGGCGGCGGACGCGCGGTAGCGCAGGCTTCCGTTCTGGCCGTGGCTGACGAAGGAGCCCTGCACGGTGTTGCCGCCGCCCGCCATGGCGCTGAAGCGCGCGCGCCGGCCGGTGCCGGGGGCCTGGGTGATGATGTTGATGACGCCCAGCATCGCGTTGGCGCCGTACAGCGCGCTGCCCGGACCGCGGATGACCTCGATGCGGTCGATTTCCTCCAGGCCGATGGGCAGCCCCGCCCACACCGTGAGGCCGAGGAAGTCCTGGTACTCCGTGCGGCCGTCCACCAGCACGAGCACCTTGTTGGCCAGTCGCTGGTTGAAGCCGCGCAGGCTGACGTTGGCGCTGCCCACGCCCATGGCCATCACGTCCGCGCCGGGCACGCGGCGCAGAAGCTCCGGCAGCGTGGTGGCGCCCGACAGGCGGATGTCCTCCGCGGTGATGACGGTGGTGGCGTTGGGCGCCTCCAGCGAGGACTGGGCGCGGCGGCTCGCCGTCACCACGCGCTCTTCGTACGGCACCAGGCCCTGGTCGCCGGAGGTGTCGCCGGACTCGGCGCCGCCGCTGGAGCTGGCGGTGGGGCCGGGCGTGGCCGAGGGCTGTTGCGCGCCCTGGGGCTGGGCGGTGAGCGACTCCGCGCGGTTGACGGCCTTCTCCAGTCGCTCCATGAGCGTGGCCAGCTGCTGCTGGGCCTGGATGCTCGTGGGGGGCGGCGGGGGCATGGGCAGGCCGGTGGTGGAGCCTGACGTGCCGGGTTGGGTGCCGGGCTCGGGCGCTTGCGCCTGTGCGGCCTGGATGGTGGCCTCCAGGCGCGTCACCTGGGCCTGCACGTTGGTGGCGTCCGGCGGATTGGAGGCGAGGTAGCGCTTGTAGGCGTCCAGCGCTTCGTCCAGCCGGCCCGCGTCCTGGTACGCCCGGGCGATGTTGTAGAGGACGCTGGCGTGCGGCTTGATGTTGTAGGCCTCTTCCAATTCGGCGATGCCTTCATCGAACTGCTTCTGCTCGATGAGGTTCATGCCATTGCGGAAGTGGCGGCGCGCTTCGAGTCGCGCGTCCGCCAGGGCCTCGGTCGCGCAAAGACACAGCGCGAGGAGCGCTCCACGTCGGAAGGCTGTCGGGGGATTCACTGGTACGGATCGTCCTTGTACGAGGAACCCGGAGCCTTGGTGGGCTTCGGTCCCTGCTTCTTGATGCGCGAAAGCTTGATGGAGACGTTGACGGTGGTGCCCGGCTCGCCCGCGTACTTCTTGCTGACGGTCTGGTAGCCGTCCATCGCGAACGACACCTCCACGGACGCGAGGCCCGGGCCGTCAGGGGTGTGTTTGATGACCATCGGCGTCGTGCCACGCACCTTGCCGTCGAGCATGACCTCCGCGCCCTGGGGCTCGCTGTCCAGGTCGAAGCGCACGGGCTGGGGGGCGGCTGGATGCGGCGTGACGGCGGTCTCCGCGACGGCCGTGGGC
>NZ_RAWP01000191.1:0-8496 GCF_003668935.1 Corallococcus sp. AB032C
CCCCACCACCGCCCCGCCCACCAGCTTCCAGACCGCGGAGATGTACGGCTCCGCCGCCCGCATCTGCCGGGCCGTCTCGCCCAGCTCACTGCCCGGCGCGTCCGCCTGCTTCCGAGGCTCCTGGTCTGCCATGCGGACGCCTCACCAAACCCCGGGAAAGTCTTGGGTTTCCATCCACCAACCCCGACCCCGCCCATACACGCGCGGGCGCCGCTTAGCACCGAATGCGCGGCGCGTGCAACCGGTACGGGGGCGCGGGGCACCCCACCGCCAGCAGCGGTTGCGGCACCCGCAAGCGCAGCTACCACGGCGCCGGAGCCGGAGGGGTGGTTTCTCCTTTTTAAGTGAGGCTCAAAGGGGCAGGCGGCCCGGGGGGCGCCCGGTGGATCAGCGGCGGCAGGGAGTCGCCGGAGCCTGGGGGGAGGTGACGGGCGGCCGGGCGGAGCGCCCTCCGTCTCTCAGCACAAGGACTCCGGCATCGCCAGCTTGGCAGGGGTCACGTTGGCCGTTCATGCCCAAGGAGTCACGCATGCCGAAGCCGCTCGAGCTCACCTCGCCGAAGTTCAAGGACGGGACGCCCATCCCCATCGCCTACACCGGCGAGGGCGACGACAAGGCGCCTCCCCTGCACTGGGAGAACCTCCCCGCCGGGGCCAAGAGCCTGGCGCTCATCGTGGAGGACCCGGACGCGCCGGACCCGGCGAACCCCCAGCGCACCTTCTGCCACTGGGTCCTTTATAACCTCCCCATCAACGCCCAGAGCATCCCGGATGGGGCGACCCTGGACGTGCTGCCGGATGGGGTGAAGCTGGGGCGCAACGACTTCAACCGGCAGGACTACGGTGGCCCCATGCCGCCCATCGGCAGCCACCGGTACTTCTTCAAGCTGTACGCTCTGGACACGGTGCTGCCGGACCTGAACCAGCCCAACCGCACGCAGCTGCTCAAGGCGATGGAGGGCCACATCGTGGGCGAAACCCAGCTCATGGGCACCTACGAGAAGACGCACCACCGCAAGCACTGAGGCGCACGGGGCACCTCAAGGTGACGGCAGCTCGCGCAACATCACGGCGGGCAGGTGGGGCACCTTGAGGTACTCCACGCGCGTGGGCTTCGGCTCCACCAGGGGCCAGCCCGGCGCGTCCAGCGCGGCGAGCAGCGTGAGCACCGGGTAGTCGAAAGACTCCACGTACGGGCCTGACGCCGGCATGGGGGCAAGACCCCACGCGAGCGACAGGCGCAGCCGTTCGCACCGCGCGAGCTGTGGCACGTATGCAGGCAGCCGCTGGAGGAGCTTCGCGTGCGGGGCGTGCTCGCCCGCCTCCAGGAAGCGGCAGTACGCGATGGCCTCTTCGCGATTGAGCACTTCAGGAAGCACGTCCTGGAGGAAGCGCGCGCGCAGCGGGCCCAGCTCCGGCCGCTTCGCTTCGTCCACCCAGGCAAGCTGTTCGCGCACGCGCTCGGTGCGGTGGAAGTCCATCATCCGGCCGGCGCGCTCCACCACCACCGGATCCACCCGGTGGAGTGCCTCCGCTTCCAACGGCGTCAGGTCCAGCGGGGCCAGGGCCTTGGGGGCATCGCCGCGCCACGCTTCGCGGAAGCGGGGATCCACGTGCAGCCGCGCCAGGACTTCCAATGTTCGTGGGTAGCTCATCTCAAGCCACGCTCGCGCCGCAGCGCTGGAGGATGGCGCGCGCGCGGGCCAGCTCCTCCACCAGCTGCGCGAAGGGAGGAAAGCCGCTGTCCATCTCGAAGTTCACCCCGCGCACCGGGCTGCGTGGCGCGACGTATTCCAACAGGCGCCACACCTCCTCCGGCGACGGCGCGGAGTGGCTGTCCAATCTCAATCCCTCCATCGTGACGCCTCCCGCCAGGTGCACCTGCACCACGCGCTCCAATGGCAGCCGGTCCAGGAAGGCATACGGGTCGAACCCGTGGTTGACCGCGTTGCAATAGAGGTTGTGCAAGTCCAACAGCAGTCCGCAGTCCGCGCCCTCCACCACGCGGCGCAAGAACTCCGCTTCATCCAACGTGTTGAGCGGCGTGTGGAAGAGATACGCGATGTTCTCCACCACGAAGGGCACGTCCAGGTCCGCCCGCGCCGCCTTCACGTTGCGCACGCACGTGGCCACCGCCTCCTCCGTCAGCGGCACCGGCGTCAGCGCGCGCAGCGGCAGGTTCCCCACGCGCGTGAAGCACAGATGGTCTCCGTGCCAGACGCTCCGGGTGAGCTGGCGGACGCGCTTCAAGCCGTCCCGGTAGCCGGGCGCGTCCGCGCCGTCCGAGCCCACCGACAGCTCCAGGCTGTGGCCCACAATGGGATAGCGCTTCGCGAGCAACTCCAGCCGCCGCTCCGAGTCCGGCGTGAGCGGCAGAAAGTGCTCGGGCGTTACCTCCAGCCAGTCCACGCCGGGGTTGCCACGCGCCAGGTGCGGATTGAGGTCCCAGCGGTAGCTGAGCCCCACGCCCAGGAAGGGAAGGCCCATGGCTTCAGGCCTTGCGCCGCGCCATCACCTGGAAGTGCTGCCCCAGGACGGCGAAGCCCTCGTGCGCCAGCTTCTCCTGCAACGCCAATATCTCCTCGCGCGCGGCCCACGCGTCCCACGGCTTCTCCGCGGTTCCGCCCTGCGCGGCCGCCATCGCCTTGAGCATGTCGAAGAACATCACCGGCTTGCCGAAAATCTCGAGCAGCTCCGCGCCCGCGTCCGCCACCGCGCGCTCCAGCTCGCGCACCGTGAAGGCGTGCACCGGCAGGCCATACGGGCACGTCGTGCGGCCGTCGTGGAGCGTGCGGAAGGCCTCCTGCGGCTTGCCCAGCTTCAGGTAGCCGGAGAAGGCCTCGTAGCGGTTGTCCACGCCCAGCACCACCGGCGCGCCCGGCTTCGCCACGCGCACCAGCTCCTTCACCGCGCGCGGGTACGCGTCCAGGCAGTACGACACCGGATCTCCTTCACAGAAGACCAGGTCGAAGGCCGCGTCCGGCAGCTCCAGCGCCGCGACGTTCCCCTCCACGAAGGCCACGCGGTCCAGCAGCCCCTTCGCGGTGAACTGCGCCCTGGCGCCGTCCAGCATGCCCGGAGAGATGTCCAGCACGGTGACGTGGTGCCCGGCTTGCGCGAAGCGCGTGCCGAACTTGCCGCCCCCGCCGCCCGCGTCCAACACGCGCCAGGTCGTGCCGTCCCTCGGCAGGAGCGCCTCCACCGGCTTCCAGGTGAGGTGCTCGTACGTCAGCCAGAACAGCTTGATGGCCGTGGCGTCTGGCGCGCCCTGGTCGTACTTCGGGGACACCTCGTCGTAGCGGCGCTTGAGGCTCTGCGGGTCGGCGGCGGTCATGCGAAGCCCTTGGTCAGGTCAGTAGTTGAAGGAGATTTTCGAGAGGATCCGCCGCTCCTGGGAGCCGCCGAAGGGCTGATCCGTGTAGACGAGGAAGATGTCGCTCCACTGGCGGTAGTGCCACCCCACCATCGCGTCCAGGAACGTGCCCTTCACGGAGTTGTAGTCCGCCAGCTCGTACACGCCGCCCTTCTGCAACGTCAGGCGCGCGTAGAGGTCCGGGCTGAAGTGGTAGCGCAGCTGCGCGTAGCCGGAGAAGCTGTAGCCGTCCCCGGACGTGCCGTAGAGGTCGCTGTTCGTGGGCACATTGAAGTTGCGCGTGTAGAAGCCGCTGAAGCGCGCGACGATGTGCGGCCCCACCTTCATGTTCACCGCGCCGTTGAAGCCGCGAATCTCTCCGCCCAGGAAGCGGCCGGCGACGGCCGTCAGCGTGTAGCTCTGCCAGTCGTGCGGGAACAGGGTGAAGCCAAACGTGCCCAGACGGTCCCGGAAGCCCAGGTTGTCGTCGTAGATGCCCTCCAGGTAGAGCGCGAAGTCGTGGTGCAGGTAGGGCTGCACGTTGAGGCGGTTGCGCCAGCGCGTGCGCTCGCCCTCGTGGTTGCGGCGCCACAGCGAGTCCCACGTCATGTCCAGCCGGGGCAGGAAGCGCCACCCGGGGAACGGGTTCAGGAACAGGCGCGAGTTGTAGCCCTGCTTGTCCACCACCGGCGTCCAGCCCAGCGGGTTCGCGTAGTTCTTCCCGATGTCCTCGAACTGCAACCAGAACTCCGACAGCGTGTCGAAGCGGTGCAGGCCCACGTGGTACGCGTCCGAGTCCTCGTTGCCCAGCGGGCTCCAGCTCTTCAGCGCCTGCGCCTGGATGAAGAACTCCTCGAAGAGGTGGAAGTTGCCGTCCACGCCCACCGTCTGGAAGTCCGAGTCCCCGAACAGCCCGCCCCGCCCGCTGCGGTTGAGCGCCACCAGGGAGATCATCGACCGCTTGCCGATGTCCTGCTGCAAGCGGATGACGCCGGAGTTGACGTTCTCGAAGACCTCGCGGCCGTTGGCGTCCCGGCCGGTGAGGTCGCGGTGCTGCACGTCCATCATCGAGAAGCTCAAGCCCCCCAGCTTGCCGGTGAGCTGCAGGCCGCCCCACACCCGGTCATGCGGCCGCAGCGCGATGCGGCGCGAGGTGAAGACGTTGATGGGCGCGATGAAGAGGTGCTCGCTCTCCGTGAAGAACGCGCGGCGCTCAGGCAAGAGCGGCATGTCCGTGTCCAGGAGGAGGAAGCTCTGGTCGGCTTCCGCGTCGCTGAAGTCCGGGTTGGCGGTGAGCTTCACCGACAGCCAGGGCGTCGGGTCGATGCGCGCGTCCGCGCCCACGTTGGGACGGAAGACGCCCCGGTCGTCCGTGGTCTTGAGCGCCACCGTGGTGGCCACGTACGGGGTGATGCTGAAGATGGAGCGCGGCTTGATGCCCTTGAGCCCCTCCAGGTGCGGGTAGCGGCTCACCTTCGCGCTGTTGACGCCGTCCGGCGTCCAGTTGCTCCACTCCTGGTTGCGCGACTGTTCGCGGTCCAGGAGCATGCCGAAGGAGATTTCGTCCTTCGTCTCGAACTGGAAGTTGGCGAACGGGATGCGCACCTCCGAAATCCACCCGTCCTTCACGATGGTGGACTTCGTCTCCCACTCGCCGCGCCAGTTGGTGGAGAACGCCTCGCCGTCATCCACGATGCGCCCGTCGGTGCGCACGCCCAGCGGGTTGGTCCAGAAGTAGTACGCGTTCCGGTGGTCCAGGAACGTGTCCAGGATGATGGTGATGTTGTCCTCCTGGTGGAGGAACCCCTCGTTCTGCACCGTGTAGCCGGTGATGCGCTCCGGCTTGGAGTCGATGCAGTGGAAGAGGAAGTACAGGTTGTCCTGGTCGTAGAGGATGCGGACCTTGGTGTCGTCCGGCGCGGGCTTGCCGTAGTTGATGCGCGTGAGGTACCAGCCATCGATTTCCGGGGCCGCCTGCCACGCGGGCTCGTCCCCCGTGCCGTCGATGGTGATGGTGTCCTGCGTCCGCGTCGCGGTGACCTTGTACGTCGAATCAGCGTGTCCCAGCGTGGGCACCAGCGCGGCCAACAGCGCGGTGCCCCAGCGACACACGTGGCGAAGGGGACTCATCCAGGCTCCGAGGTGGGGGTGAGGGCGGCCACGGGGGCCGGTTCAGGCGTGGCGTGTGAAGACGCCTCGCGCACGCGCGACACACAGCCGAGCGCCAGCACGAGGGACACCGACGAAATGAGGAACGTGCTGCCGATGCCGGCTGCTTGCGCGACGAAGCCGTAGGTGACGGGCGCGAGCACGGAGGCCAACGCGCCGCATGCGCCCAGCGCGCCCATGAACCGGCCGCGCTCGGAGGGCGCCGGGGACTGCTCCACCACCAGCGCGGACGCGGAGGAGCGGTGCAGGCCGTCTGGGATGGCCAGCAGCACCCAGGCCACCACCAGCGTCATCAGCGCGGCGCCGTCCGGCAGCCATCCCGCGGCCCCCAGCACCGCGGCCATCACCGCCATGCCCGCGAGGCCCGGCACGATCATGCCCACGCGCCGGGACATCCGGTCCGACAGCCGTCCGCCGAAGGGCTGCACGAACGCGTACGTCAGCCACGACGCCGCCACCAGCGGCCCCACGGCCTCCCGGGGCGCGCCCAGTTCCACCGCGTACAGCGGCAGGTACGTGGGGAACAGCGCCAGCGCGAAGGTGAAGAAGAACTGCCAGAGGAACAGCGCCGCCGCGCCCGGCCGGTCCTTCACGTAGGTGAACGGCGACAGGAGCCCCCGGAACACCAGTCCCCACGCAGCGCCCGCCCCACCGCGCACTGCCTCCGCGCGCGGGGGCCGCGCCGGTTCGTCCAGCCCCAGCAGCAGCAGGCTGCCCGCGAGGAACAGGCCCCCCGCCAGGAAGAAGGTGCCCGCCACCGACAGCGCGCGGATGACGGCGGAGGACGCGAACAGCGCCGCGACGAACACCAGGTTCGACGTGGCATCCAGCAGCGCGAAGAGGGTGGCGCGCTGCCTGGCGGGCGCGAAGTCCGCCACCATCGCGTTGGACACCGGCGCCGCGCTGCGCGACAGCAGCATCTTGAGGATCATCACGGCGGCGAGCGGCTGGGGGTCGTCCACCAGCGCCACCGCCGGCACCATCAGCGACGTGACGAGCGACAGGCCCACCACGAAGGGCTTGCGCCCATGGCGGTCCGACAGCGCCCCCAGCACCGGCTGCACGAAGATGGGCAGCAGCGCCCCCACCGTGTAGAGCGCGCCAATCTCCTGGAAGCCCAGCCCGCGCGAGCGCAGGTACAACGGCATCACCGGGTTGAGCAGGCCGGAGGCCGCCATGCCCAGGAGCCCCGAGCCCAGCATCACCCGCAGGTTCCCCAGACCCCGCGTCAGCCCGTACATCTCCCGGATGGCACCCACGCCCTGGCGGATCATCCCCCCACCCCTTCCGCACGAGGCTTCAGCCCCAGCACCGCCTCCACCGCCTTCGTGAGCGTGGGCACCGGCCGCACGTCCAGCGCCGTCAGGGGCGCCGCGTCGAACCCGCTGCCCTCCGGCACGAACACCGCCACCCTGTCCGCCCGCGGAAACACCTGCTTCACGTAGGACTGCGCCACGCCCAGCTTTCCCTGGAGGAACTCGCGCGGCGCGGGCGCGAGCTTTTCCCCATGCGCCTCCAGCGCCACGCCCGTGCCCAGGAAGGGCGACGGCAGCGGCAGGCCCGCGAGCAGCGCCACCCACGCGACGAACAGCGGCAGCGACGCGCTCCGGCCATCCAGCGTCACGTTCCGGCCGCGCGGCGAGACGTGCAGGTCCGTCTCATCCCACGGCAGCGCGTAGCGCGCGCGGCCCACCGCGGACAGGTGGCGCGCATGGTCCTGCCACGCGGCGGTGAAGGCATTGCCCCGCGACACGTCCGTCCACAGCCGTCCCTGGCCGGGGCGCACGGACACCTCCACGGGCACGACGCGAAAGAGCGCGTGTCCGCCGACGTCCGCCTGGGTGAAGAGCAATACCTGCGTGGATGCGGGCAGCATGGGCGGGCGTGTCGGCGTGTGAGAGGAAAGACACAGCCGGGAGGAGGGCCACAGCCCTCCTCCCGGCCATGAAACGCGTTACTCCGCGACGACGATCACGCTCATGCCGTTGGAGCAGGTGCACTTGTCGGACGACGCGGAAACGCGGACGATCTCGGACTGGATGTACATGGTGGTTCTCCTGGGATTGATGTTTGGGACTTGGGAACCGACGGGAGCGACTACTCCGCGCTCACGGTCGTCGAGGCGATGACCATGCCGTTGGAGCAGGTGCACTTGTCGGTGGCGGCGGACACGCGGACGATCTCGGACTTGATGAACATGGTGATTCTCCTGGATGGATTGCTGCGTTCACTGCGGTGAAACATGGCGGAGTGTGGACAGGGGGTCTGACATTGCCTGCCAACACTCCGGTGCTTCATTCCAGCCGTGAAGAGACGTCTCACGTCTGGCATCACGCGCACCCGGGGCGACCCGGGCACACGGGATTCCCAAGGGCCAGGGCATGGCCCGGCCTGTCCCTCTCACGAGGGGAAGAAAGCCACTCAGCGGACGGCGAAAGTCAGACGGGACGCGAGGGCTCGCACAGCCCCAGTTCCTGGAACTGCGTCACGGTGCGCTGGACGTCGGCGCGGATGGCCTCTTCCTGGCCCGCGGCGCCCAGCCGGAGCGCCAGCGACGCCACCGCCCCGTCCAGGGACGTGTCGCCCTGGCACAGCTCGAAGATGCGGGCGGCGGTCTCGTTCACCCGGAAGACCTCCCCTCCCTCGGTGTCCAGGAGGAAGAAGGCTTCGTCCTGCTGCTGGACGATGACGCCGGAAGTCGCGCGGGGCAGATTCAAGACATCCCCCTCCGAAGGCGCGGCCCCCGGGGATTCCTGACGGAAGCAGAAAGGCGTCGGAATCCGGTTCAAGCCGCGCTGTTACAATTCCATGTTTCTAAATGCTCCAATAAAGCCTGTCAATACATGAAAGGATTCGGGTTGGGGCTCCATGAGAGGGTTTGCGAACGTGCCGGGTCCTGAAGCGCCGCGTCGGTCCAGAGCGGGGACCGGCTGTTGTGCGGTGGTGGGCGATTGACGGGCGGGGGTGGCTTCACCG